>DATHAW010000564.1:0-3978 GCA_035296465.1 Spirosoma sp. | reverse complement strand
CATTATGTCTGGTAGTGGTTTTCGTACTCAACCGAGCCATACATTCAGGAAAGAAAACTAAACGATAAACCCTATCGTTTATCAATTATTAACGACGCGCCAGATGAAGTATATTCTGATTATAACCCTCATCATAATGTTTGTGCCACCGGTACGGCGGTTTGTGTTCCAGTTGTTGGTGGGCCGGCAGTTAGTGAAAGAACAAAAACGCCAGGCAGCCGCGTACCAAAAACGTCGGGAAGGCGAAGTGCGCGTAGAGAGTCATCCATCCAAGAAAACGGATTCTTTCCGGGGTGGCCAGTACGTCGATTATGAAGAGGTTAAATAAGCCAGTAGGTTAGTGTTCTATGCCTCGGGCATTCGACAGATGCTACCCTAGCCACCGCAATCACCGGCTAAGGCTCGATAACCCTTCCCGCTCACTACCGCTGGGCATCACTTCCCTCTACCTGCATAAGGCCTAACCAAACCTCACTGGGGCAGAAATGCCCCCGAAAAGAATCGGGAGGGAACCCTACGTCAGCCGTTGTAATAAGTCTATAAGCTGTCGGATTACAGCAACTACAACAGTTCCTTCGAATGGACCACTTTATGTGTATATTTACTTAGCTATTTGGGGCTAATTTCGGTTGGGTTCCCGTAAAATGACTAGTACAGCGACATCAATTAAGAGGATGCGTGTCCGTCCAGTATGGTTTTGGCAACGTCTATTACGGGTAAGCCTACTGTTACTGACCATCCTCAGTATCTCAGCAGCCTTATTGCAGGCTCAATCCTTCCGCTTACCCCAGCCCCAATTCATTACCGATCGGCAGGGACTACCCCAAGCCTTTGTGCCCGGTATTCTTCAGGATAAGCAGGGCTTTATCTGGGTCGCTACTCGCGATGGGCTTTGTCGTTACGATGGGTACCGGTTCAAACTGTTTCAGCCCGACCCCGACGGACGCCCCTCGCTCTCCTTTGCCGGGCTCAACCAAATCGAACTGGACCGGTACGGGCGAATCTGGACTGTTTCCGAGCGAGGTGATATCGACATGTTCGACCCACAGACCGAAACCTTTACCAACTTTTCCCGACAAGCTGCCAGCTCCCCATGACTGGCAGAACGGCCTGAAAAGAATTGTCCAAAAGCTTTAAAGGAGCGGTTATGGACATTCAATTAAAGGGGGTTTTATTGAACGGAGTTGTCAAGCCATTCCACTGTAATACAATATACGGCATACGGCCAAGTCGTGACCGTACCCCGGTTGTCCGTTTTGTCAATTGCAAGCTAAGTAATCTTTCAGTAGCTTTAACCACCCACTTATTGTGAACTAGGTTTTCTGGCCTAGTTCAATCCGGAAGGCTACCAAGAAGATGATTTGTCAAATCGTATCCAGGCTTACGGTGCTGGTTGGCACGCTGCTGCTGGCTCAAACAGCCCCGGCCCAGGTCGATACGCTATTTCACCTCAGCCCCGATCGAAGGATTTTGCGGCTCTGGCAGTCGGCTCCTTTCTTTGCCATCGATCACCCGCCTTATCTGAAAGCCTACGACTCAACCCGCGTTTTTACCCAACTCGACCGGTTGGCCGCCTTTGCCCGGCAACAGGATGATGACCGCCTGTTTTGGTCCGTTCAACTCCATAAAATCCTTTTCCGCCACATCCTCAGCACAGCTGGGGGCAAACCCTCGACCCTACTCGAAGCCGCCCAAACTTACCTGGATCAGTGCCCGGTTCCCGTCGTTCGGGCTTCGTACTGGTATCACCGGGGCCGCTATTACTTCGAGCAACAACGATTTGATGAGGGGTTCCGCTGGTTGCTGCGTGCTCAGCAGGCGTTTGAGCAGATTGGCTACGACCGTATTCCAGAGGCCAGTCAGTATCTGTATGGCTTGGGGGATTCGTATTACTTCTTTGGTGAATACGCCCGGTGCATTCGCTCTATGGTGGCTTCCTTTCGCTATCCCCCCTGGGTTCACCGAGCCAGGATTACCGCTCACAACACAGTCGGTCTTTGCTATCAACAGTTGCGCGACTACGCCAACGCGCAGGTGTACTTTGCCCGAACGCTGACGCTGGCTCAACAGTATGGTGACTCGGCTTACATTGCCATCGCCTACACGAAATTGGGGCACCAACTGCTGTTGACGGGAAAACCCCGGCAGGCTCTGCCTTATCTGTATAGCGGTTATCGGCTGAGCTGGACCCAGGCTCCTGAGTATCGGGTACCCGAAAATGCGGCTCTATCGGATTTGTACACCGCCCAGGCACTCATACAGCTCGATAGTGTCAGGAAAGCCCGACTCTGCATCGACCGCTCGACCCGTATGTTTACCAACCGGTCCTGGTCTAGTTATGAGCTTGACTACTTTCAGGCCCAGATCGATTACTACAAGAAAGCGGGGAATTACCGCTTAGCGACCGTCTACTTGGATTCGTCCCGACAACTCGACAAATCCCTTCAGGCCAAATTCAATACCCGCCTGTTATTGGCTAACCAAAGCCGGGTCAACGCTGAGCGCTACACCTACGAAACCCGTCGGCTGGAAGCCGAGCGGAAGAATGCCGTTCAGGTGCGTAATATCATTCTGGCGGCAGCGCTGCTGCTGGCGTTGGCAGGCTTGTATGCGTTCCGCCAAAATCAGCAGAAACGGATACAGGAAGAGAAACTCTTGCTCCAACAAAAGCAACGGGCCGAAGAACTGCTCACGGAGTATGTGGCTCGTATTCAGGAGAAAAATGAATTGATTGAGTCTATCTCCGTGCAGCTAAAACAGGCCGAGGCAAGCAGCAGCCCACGTCCCCCGGTCGATAGTTTGCTGAACCAGGTTATTCTCACCGAAGCCGACTGGCAGCAGTTCAAGGACCTGTTTGAAGGCGTCTACCCGGGATTTTTTTCGACACTACGTACCCACTATCCTGATCTGACGGGGGCTGAAATTCGCCTGCTGGCCCTTACCAAGCTCCGCATTGACACCCGCCAGATGAGCCGGATGCTGGGCATCTCCACCGAGTCGATTCATAAGACAAAGTATAGAATGCATAAGAAGTTGGGAGCTAATGAAAAATCCTCTCTGATCAATCTCTTGGGAGAGGGGGAGCAGTAACCTACAGTGAGTCAGACGGTTACAAACTGTCCATACGTTTGTCCATACACCTAATTTGGTGTTTTGTGCCATGGAACCTTTTCTTTGGGGCATTGGAATTGCCATCCGCTTAAAGCGCTGCTCAGGTTAAAGCGCCTGTGCTTTCGGAGCGTTTATCGGTTTAGTATAATCAGTCACTCAGATCATACAATACACTTCCATTCATAACGATCGCGCCGACGACGCTGGCTTGTAAGCGGAATACGTTCCCCGGCCAATGCCGTGCGTTCTCTCCCTTAACACCTTTATGCAGTCAGGTATACCACCCATTCACTCACCCGGTCGACCAGCGCAGTTAGGCATTAGTTCTTGGCTCACACCATCTATGAATTCAACGGGACTGGTGTTGCTCTCCGATGAGCCGTACGTATGCTGGAAGTTGGTCGTTCGATGGGCCTGCCAGTTAGCCGCGGTTGTGGGGCGCGGGCTGGTGGAACTCATACTGCTGCTAACGGTTGCTCAAGGCCAGTCCTATAACCCCATTGGCGTCGTTGTGGCCGGAGGGAATAGAGAAGGCAGCGGGGCCAATCAACTTAATGACGCTTGGGATGTGCATGTTGACGCAGCGGGCAATATTTACGTGGCCGATTATGGAAATAATCGTATCCAGAAGTGGGCTTCGAAGACTATGGGGCGCTTTCTAATCAGGCTGGCTTTAGTTTAAGACTGGATGAGCCTCAAACCACTACGGTGAACCTGCCCAACGCCCTGTGGGCGTTGGGAGCAAGTCCATAAATCAGCTTCCATTTCGGCGTTTCGGCAACAGGCCGCACGTCCCAAAGGTTAGGCGTTTTGCTTGCAGTTCCAGCATTCTGGCGACAGAGCAAATGCCCCAAATGTTGAACGTTG
>DATHAW010000563.1:0-2944 GCA_035296465.1 Spirosoma sp. | reverse complement strand
ATTATCAACGAGGGCCTCACGCCCATGCTAATTCGGTTCAAAACCATCGAAGCCTTTAACCGGCTCTCGACCTCATCCAACAGCAAAGTAATTATCACCAACGGCGACTCGCCCCTGATGCTAAATGCCGATAAAATGGAGTAGGGCAATTGCCTGAGCCAAGGCCGGGTAGCCGTCCCCGCCCGTCGGCCACTCAACTAAACCGGTTCATCTACCTAAACGCCAGTGCCATGTTTTCTTTCATCACGCCCGTTCTGCTGTTGGTTCTAGTTAGCCTAAGCAGTTATTCCATAGCCCGCCCAGCGTGGATGCGTCCCAACGCAGAGTCGGCCCCGGACGCCCGCATCAACTGGTCCCGGCCTGAACACGCCGGCCGACCGCAGACCGGACCATACGCCCTTATTCAGCGCGACCGCACTTACTCGACCCACAACTACAAGCACGCCAACAAAGCGGCTCAGGCCCATCGTCTGACCGGCAGTGACGGTATCCGGGTCCGGTATCCCCCGCCGGGGCTGGCGCACCAGGCCAATTACAAAACGCCGATGCCCGGTTTGCCGCCCTTTGGGGGCGTTGTGGTTGACCACCGACTAAACACTGCCCTCGCCGAACGTAACTATAAAATGCCCCGACCCGTGGTGTTGACCGGACTGACACGATCCGATACGGCTCCTAAGCCCACGGTGGGCAAACCGCTTGAAACGGTAAACCGGCTGCCGTCTCCCGCAATGCTTCCTGCACACGAACCAATTAACCTGATCAACTAAGATGAACCCCAATAACCTGATAAGTACGACCGATGAACTAAAGGCCGAACCGGCCGATCTGTACCTGGGCTTAGGCAGCGTGGCGTATGCACTGGCCAAAGTAGATGGCCGAATTCAATTAGCCGAAATGCAAACGATTAAGGAACTCCTGGCGGGTGTGCCCCACGGCGACCTAGCCCTGTACGCGTTTTTCCTGCGGGAGAACTGCAACGAGAGCGTTGAGGAAGCGTATGCCTTTGGGATGCGCCGGTTCGCCAACAACCGGAAAGCCCTAACGGATTTAACCAAAAAGCAGTTTGTGCACATCCTGATTCGGATTGCCGAAGCCCACGACGACACCTCCCGTAAGGAGGAGGAACTGATCAAACGATTCCGGCGCGACCTCCGGCGACTCTAACCCCAACGTAGTAACTGTTCAGCTCAAAACCAGCTTGTCAACCATGAAAACGCTTAAATTCTGCCTGTTGCTGGCTTTCTTAACCAGTCCCATTTTTATCTTCTCTAATTTTCGGCCTAAAAAAGAACAGCCGGTGCAGACGACGGTTCAGGCTGATGCGGCCCTGAACCGACTACGGGTTGTGGTGAATAAACCAGAGACCGCCACCCTTATGCTCCGGGTTCTGGACGAAAACGATGGCTGGTCTCTTCACGAGCAGTTGATTCCGGCCGGCCCCTCAACGGTGCAGACCCATCTGAACCTGCGCGCGCTGCCGGACGGGCAATACCGGGTGGAGGTGGGCGACCAGCAACGGGTGCAGACCAGCCTGTTTCATCTGACCTCTTCGGCCCATCCCGCACTTAAACGACAAATCGATATCCAACCCATTCATTAACTATTCCATAGCGCCTGCCTGCGGGCAGGCGCTATGTTTAACCAATCTCCCCGGCCAAGCCGGTTTAACACCGCACCATGTTACCCACCACTTTTGTATACCGGTGTCTGCTGGCTACCTTGCTGCTGGCCTATAGTGTCCCGTTAGCTGCTCAACAGAACCTATTCAACATCCCGGCGGGCGATATGACGCCTAAAAACAAGTTTTTCTTTCAACAGCAAACCAATCTGTACGCACTCAATTATCTGGAGGCTAAAAACCACCTCGTTTACGGGCTGGGTAGTGGATGGGAAGCTGGGGTCAACCTGGTCAATCTGAAAATGGACTTCTACCCACCGACGACGGCCCCCACCAACGGCCGCATGGAGTATCTGGTAAGTCCGATGGCACCTTTAATGCAGCTGACGGCGCAAAAGTTCTTTTTCCTGAACAGTCGCCTGAAAACCAGTTTTGGTACGCAGATTGGCACTAACCCAATTCGACTGGGCAAGAACGCCCGCGCCACCCATTTCACCTACAACATCTGGGTTTATGAGCCACGTCACCACGTCAAAGTAATCGTTGGGCCTTACCTGTCCGACCCGGGAACCGTTGGGAGGGGTAACACCATCGGGCTGCTGGTAGGCTTTGAGTATCCGGTCAGCAGGAAAGTACTGGTGATGGGTGATTTTATATCGGGTACCAACGCGACGAGCGTATCGGTACTGGGCATCAATTTTCTTGCCACCAAACGGGTGCAGCTTTGCTTAGGTGGCCTGCTGCCCAATCCGGGCAGTGGAAACAAACCCGGCGTCGTCTTTGAGCTTAACCTGCTGGGCTTCGACGACGGCGACGGGCCGGCCCATTGATTAACCAACGTAGCATTCGTACGTATGGAACTGACCCCCACATCCCTGCCCATTAATCCCCAGGCAGAATAGATCCCGGCGGCTACCCCGGTTGGGCCGCTGCCCCGGGCTGTGCTACGCTCAAACACCTCCTGGCTGTTGGACGGCGAGTGGCGATTTACGCTGGATCCTGACGCCCGGGGCCTTTCGGAAGGCTGGCATTTTGGATATACGCTGAGATTGGGGCTTCCCGGGCTTACCACCCTTTGGGTAGCAGCTAAGCCAGAAACACAAAGACGAAGCGGCCCGGACAGTCCCGCCAATTCGGAAAACTGCGCACCTTGTTCTATTCGTTTCTACTGTAGCGCACGAAATCGCCGGACGCGATGACCGGCCTTCCGGCAGTGGAATGATTGTAGAGATAAACCCAGCAACTGATAACCTCATTGAGGCAACAGACTGGAATCAACCTCCTGACGTACTCAGCAGGCTGGTCGAATTCGGCACCAATACCCTC
>DATHAW010000562.1:0-4266 GCA_035296465.1 Spirosoma sp. | reverse complement strand
ATATTGTCTGGCGAAGTCCTCCGCTTTCTGATACGTCCGGCCATACACGGCTACCAGCGCGGTGTCGGGTGTTTGCAAAACGGCTTTGGCGTGGAGGTGAGCAACTTTGCCGGGGCCAATAATGGCGATGCGAAGGGGGTTAGCGGGCATGTGTTTTCGATTGGTTTCCCAATCTAATGGATAATTAGCGCATCATCTACTCTACATTCAACCTGCACTTTGGCGCAGGGCAGGACTACGTATACCCCAACTATCAGCAGCTATTACATTGACATTGCCATCTGTAATTCAACGAGTCGTTGACGAAGCTAGCAGCGTCGTATCAGTAAGCCTGGGTGCTGAAACCACTTACGGTTTCAGCACCACTTTAATTAAGCCTTTCTCTTTGTTATACAACCGTTTGAACCAGTCGGCACCCTCGCTCAGCGGGACTTCTGCGCTTAGGATGGCCTCAACGTTCATGCGGCCGGACGAAATCAAACTCAGTGCGGCTTCGTATTCGCCATTAATGGCGCAGGAGCCTTGCAGCCGCAACTGCCGCGTCACTACAGCCTGCAATGGTATCTCTACGGTAGGAGCTAAATTACCTACCAACGTAACGGTTGCGCCTTTCCTTACGCAATCAATGGCAGTTTTTACGGTTGGCCCTGCCCCAACCACCTCAAACGATACGTCGGCTCCGCGGCCGTTTGTGAGGGCCTGCACCTGCGCCGGTACGTCATTGCCTTTTGCGTTGATCGTGTGTGTGGCACCGAGCGTTTTAGCCAGCGCAAGCCGGTCGTCGTCTAGGTCGATGGCAATGATGGTACCGCACCCGGCAAGTTTCAGCACCTGAATCACAAAAAGACCAATCATGCCCGCACCCACTACCACGGCAGAGTCATTAACCTGGATGGGCGTGAGACTAACCGCGTGGAGCGCCACCGCTACCGGCTCGACCAGCGCAGCCTGCGTGAAGGTGACATTTTCGGGAATGGCGTATAAAATATGCTGCGGCACTGCTACGTACTCGGCAAAGGCCCCCTGGCGCTTAAAGTCCGGTGTTGATACGCCCACAACTTCCCGGCCATCGCTGAGGTTGTACTGCCCTCGACGGGTATACCAGTCGTCGAGGACATACACCGTCGAATCAAACGTAACGCGGTCGCCGGTGGCCCAGCCCCGCACGTCGGCCCCAACCTCGGCAATGATGCCACTCGCTTCGTGGCCCATCACAATGGGCGGAATGCGCCGACCGCTGCTGCCATCCATGCCATGAACGTCGGAGCCGCAGATGCCCACAGCCTGCACCCGCACCAGTACCTCATTGGGCTGGATCGTTGGTTTGGCTACATCCTGTAGCGCTAAGTGGTTATATTCGGTTAGAACGAGTGCTTTCATGTTATGATTTTTGATAAATCCTGACAAATGCTTCCACCGGCACCTGCTCATAATGGCCCTGCTGCAGGTTCGGGTTGATTTCGTATGTAACGACCTCGTCCATCGAGTCGGGCATTTCGCCGAACAGGGCATTGGAGGCAGAAACCGCGTACTTCTTTTTAATCCAGACGAGCCGCTGGGCGGGGTCTTTACCCCAGGCCGAATTGTCGCCTAGTATCAACTGAATTTTGGCCCAATCGTTAAAAAAATACTCCTTTAACAGGGGAATGATCCGGTCGCGGAACGCGCAGCACAGATCGTCGTGGCTTTCGACCCCCGTCAGGTAAGCATGACCAATCTGGTGGTCGCGGTCGAGCAGGTACTCAATACGCTCGTTGATCGTTCGCAGCAGCCCCGGCAGATCAACTCCGTTGACTATCGGCAGTACGGATGGGTCGGGCAACATCTCGCGGAACGAAAACCGCCGTCGCAGGGCAATGTCGAGCAACGCGATTGACCGGTCGGTGGTGTTCATGGTACCAACGACGTAGAGGTTAGCCGGTACGCCGAATCGCTCCTGTGAGTAGGGGAGGGTAAGCCAGAGTTCATGCTGCGCTCCGAGCCGCTTGTCGGTTTCTAACAGCGTAATCAGGTCGCCAAACACGCTGGCAACATTGGCACGGTTGACTTCGTCAATGAGCAGATACTGCGCCGGCGCTTTCGAGATCTTGTGGGCGCGGTTTTCGGGCGTATCGTTCAGGCAATCGGCCAGCGTGGCGTAACCCGCCTGCTGAACGGCCGACAAACAGGCTCGGTAGAATATCCCCTTGCGGATGCGGTAGCTCACCTGCCCATTCAATACCTCGGGCCGAATGCCTTCCACAAATTCTTCGTAGCTGTAAGCTGGGTGGAACGTAATCAGGCTGGCCCGCTCCGAAGAGCCATTTTCGTTACGTAGATAAGGCTGGAGCGCAAATGTTTTACCCGTTCCCGGTGGACCGAACAAAATCAGGTTGTGCGGTTGATCAGGCCGTTTAAGCTGGACTTCGTAACCGTTTACCGGTTCTTCCAGGGTATGTTCGTTTAGATTGGCTAACTGACGCAGCGTGAAATATTGCTCCTGTGACAGTTCTGCATTCGTAATACCTTGCGGATTATGGAAGACACGTAAGTTTTCCAGAACAGGATGATGGATTATTTCCTCCTTTCTGATTGGACTCTCAAGCAGTTTATCCTGGTAATGAACGGTAACTGCCCAACGTTCCCGTTTGATTCGGTCAAAATTTTTGATGAATTGATCATCCTCTTTGGCTCTTACCCGTATGGATGGCTTGTCCGTTACTTCGCCAAAAGCAAGAACAGCCGCGTCACTGCCCGATCGCCAAAGCGTGAATTTATCTCCGGGTTTTATTTTATCCTTATTACCTACAGATACCCTGAACTCTGAATAGGAAACCGTCTCTAACTCCGATGAGATATTATACAGTTCCGGATTTGCGTGCAGGACCCAATAACGACGTTGATTCGTTTGTTGCGCGGCCTGATTGAACAGATCTTCCCGTAATCCATCATTTTCAGCCGCCTGGTAAATCTGAGGGTCATGCCTAAGCACATGCGGCCCTCGTTTTGACGTAACGGCCAATTCAAGTAAGCTATCGGCCCAGCATCTATGCAATGTCGGGTTATCGATCAGGTGAACATTGGAGTGACCAATGACTATTGATACGTATTCTGATTTTTCAGTGAGTGGAACAACATTAACCTCATCCAGAAAAGATAAGCTGTCCTGGCAGTCCTTCTTGATCGTCAGGCCATATTCTATTTCTCCTCCATAGGGTCGAAAAATCCGAAGCGCCGAGAAGTAATTAATGTTGGCGGTGATCGTGCGTTCTTTTTCTGATACGAAAGCCAGGCGTGCGTCACCGTTGGGTAAGTTAATAATGTCGATGAGTTCCTTCAGCAAGTTAAAGAATCGACGGACGGCTTCGGGTTGACCGATGTCGCGGATACGTTCAATGAGGGGTTGCTGAGTGTCAGTTAGCACGATAAGGTAAAAATGGATGTTGCGAAATTACAACATTTTGACTTTGTGCTCTATGTCATGCTATGTGTCTGGTGTATGTTTGCTGTGTACTAACCAACTACGATACGGATGGTAAATTGATAAGCCAGAATCAAACGGCGCTGTTATACCAGGCAGCCTTGATCCAATCACGAAGCGAAACCGGCAAACATTCAGCTATCAATGTGATTGATTACGCTAAGTAACTACCGATGCTCACTACGTCAGCGAACACACCCGAAGCTGTTACTTCGGCACCGGCACCAGGACCTTTCACCACCAATGGCCGGTCTTTGTAGCGCTCAGTGGTAAATGACACGATATTGTCTGAGCCGGAGAGCATATAGAACGGGTGCTCAGGATCCACCGACCGCAGTTCGATAACGGCTTTGTTATTCTCAAAACTGGCTACGAACCGCAATTTCTCACCCTTCGCTTCGGCGTCGGTGAGCAGCGTTTCGAAGTAGGTGTTGTTACGCTCCAGCTCCTCAAAGAAGGCCGGTATCGTTGGGGCCGACAGGCACGATTCGGGCAGCAACTTATTAATTGTGACATCTTCTGGTTCGAGCGGAAAGCCGGCTTCACGGGCCAGAATGAGGATTTTTCGGGCTACATCCTGCCCGCTCAGGTCGTCGCGCGGGTCTGGTTCGGTATAGCCTTTTTCTTTAGCCTCACGTACAATACTGGCGAATGATGTCCCCGGCCTGAACGTATTGAAAATGTATGATAATGTTCCAGATAGAATTGCTTCAATTTTCAGGAATCGGTCGCCCGATGTCATCAGTCCCTGCACCGTGTTAATGATTGGCAGACCGGCCCCCACGTTGGTTTCGTAAAGAAACTTG
>DATHAW010000561.1:0-3097 GCA_035296465.1 Spirosoma sp. | reverse complement strand
CAATGTCCAAATCCCCTAAACCCGTAAAGCCACTGACCTCAGACTGGCTGGCACCCGAGAAGGCAACACCCCGCAGGGTAGGCATGGTAATCTGGAACGATGTCTGGTACTGGCGGCTACGGTTGTGATTGCGGTATCTGGCGAACAAGCTGCCGTTGCGGGTATAGACGTCGAGGTCGTTTAAATTCCGCTGATCACCTTCAGCTACGATACTAAAGTTGGCTCCCTGTTGCACGGTAATGGTAAAAGCACTACCCATGTCAAGCCGGTCGAAGTTAGTTAATGCGTAGGTCTGCTTGTCGTTTTGATAGGGGCCGACATCTTCCCGCACGCACGCCATTAAACCCATTAGCAACAACGCAATGCAACTGATCTGATAAAACAAACGACGATTCATAAGGGTGTTTTTTTGAAAGAGTTAATTAATGAGGAAGACAAAGACATGAGGGCTTTTTTAGAACAACAGGCCTTTGTCATTTTCATGACAGTTGCTCTGTTTGTTACCCCTACGTGTTGAAGAATTATTTTTTCAGATCAGCCAGAGCCGATTTGGTGGGCCATTAGGAGTTGCCGAATCGCAGTCCAACTTCAAACCCGATCCAGCCCCAATGACGGGTATTGCCGAAATCGGTCAGGCGAGCGTCGAAGAGCGGGACGGCAGGCCGAATAAGCGGCCGGGTGGTGTTGTCGGCGCTGAAATACCAGTTGGCCGATGGGCCAAAAGCCAGCGACAGCCGCTTGCTGAGTTTAGTCTCTATCAAGGTACTCAGGCGAATTTGCTGGTTCCAGTCAATGCTGCTCCGATCAAAATAGAACAGGTGGTGGGCCGACCCTTCCAAACTGAGTAATGTGTTTTGCGACAGACCAAACGCCGTGCCGAGGCCATAGCCTGCGCTCAGCCGGGGGCTGCCCACCCGCTCGAAACTGCTGCCCGCCGTCAGTATATTATAAAATCGCCGGACGCCCGTTCGATACGTTACGTTTAATAGGTTGACTTCATTGGCCGATACTTCGATCCGCCGGAATCCACCCTTCTGTACGTGACTCAACAGGCCAATCGGCACGTTGCCCGCTGAATCGGCGATGTTGATCAGGCCAACCTGATGCCCTCCCGTGATGCGTCGGGCACGGTTAACGATACCTGCGATCTGCCAGCCCCGCACGTCGTGGTGGGCATAGTTGGCTAATCCGGCCAGCTGAAGGCCATTGATGGATTTCGCGGCTATATTCAGCAGGCCGCCAAGTTGTACGGTTCGAGGCTGTTCGCCCCCGGTGACGTTGAACAAACCCCCGATCTGAACGCCCTGGGTCTGTTTCAGATTCAGGTTAAACAGACCTGCTGCCTGAACGCCCTGCATGTTGCCCCCGTCGATATTGAACAACCCGCCCACCTGTACACCATTGACCTCACGGCCGACTAAATTTCCCAGGCCCGCTGCCTGAACGCCCCGCACGTCGGCTTGAACGATATTAAATAAACCGCCCACCTCAACAGCGCGGACGCCGAAGGAATAGCCCGCCAGCGCGTTGATCGAAACCCGGTTTATAATGCGCCCACTGAGCCGGAGATTTGTTCCGACGTAGGGCACAAACGAGACCTGCCAGTCGCGGTAGAGCGTATCGCGGCTCAGGTTAATGTCGTGAATTGCCTGCTGTGCCGATACAAACAGCCGCATCACGCCGACCTTCCCCCGGTCGAGTACCGATAATGATGGTGGTTGCGTGGTCGAGTCGATGGCAACGGCAACAGGCTGAACCGGCGTGGACGCTAAAGGAACAGCCGGGCGGGTCGTATCTTCAGTTACCCGAATCGACAGCGCCTGTACCGGGATAGTACGGGGAAGCGGCATAAGACGAATACTAACCGAATGGCTCGTTTTGGCCCGGATGGTAACCGTTTCGCCCACGTATGCCTGCTTCCGAACGTCTAACCGAATGGCCGGCAGGTTGGTCGGCAACCGGATACGGTAATAGCCAAAGGGATTGCTGACGGTGGAAGCCAGGGTCGTTTTCTCAAAAATGCTGGCCTGCGCAATCCGCTGCCCAGTCAGTTCATCGGAGATATAGCCGTCCAGCACAAAGTTTTTGGGAGCCTCTTCGGGCTGTTCAGAACGAGTTAGGATGACGTGGTTTCCACGCGATTTGAACGTCATGCTGCCGGGAAATACCTGGTTCAGAACCTGGCGGACGGGCACATTGGTTAAGCGAACCGTTACCAGTGCATTTGGGTCAATGCGGGTTGGGTTGTAAGAAAACTCAAATCGTCCTTCGCGGCTGATCTTACGTAACGCGCTCTCCGTTCGTTCATTACGAATGTCGACCGAGATAATGCGTTCGAGCGGGGGTGTCGACTGGGCCAGAAGCCGGGCCGTTATTAAAAAGGAAATCAGAAAAACAGAGAACCGAAGCGAAGCCATTGGCATGTTTTTTTGGGGCAAGACAGCCAGCCGGGCCACTCCCCCTACGCTATTGGCACGTTCCATCTAAAATCACCTGCTGTCCCACGTGCCGGACGCGCAGCCCGAGCGTTTCGGCCGTAACGGCAACGACGGCTTCCAGCGATGCGTTGCTGAATCGGGTGGTCAGGCGGCAGTTGCCGAGTTGCGCGTTCTGGAGCCGTACGTCGGCGTTGTATACCTCGTTGAGCGTTTGCACTACGTTGCGCAGCGGCTCGTTGTCGAACACCAACTGACCCGTTTTGTACGCAAACGCATTGGCCGACAGTTTCAGACTCTGCCGGATGGTATCCGTCGATGCCACGAAGGTGGCCTGTTGATCTTTAGTCAACAGCACCGCTTTCCGGCCACCGGCAAATTTAACCTTTCCTGTTTTCACGGCCACGCTGACGTTGGCATCATAGGCCCGAACGCTGAAGGACGTACCCAGTACCTGTACCGTTGTCTGGCGGGCCTGAATGCGGAACGGCCGCGTGGCATCCGGCACGACATCGAAGAAAGCTTCTCCCGTCAGCGTTACGTTGCGGTGGTCGTTGACAAACTGGGCCGGGTAGCGCAGAGTCGACCGGCGGTTCAGTAAAATCTTAGTCCCATCGGGCAGGATTTTGTTTAGTGGCTTGTCGGTTGTGGTCAGCGTCAGG
>DATHAW010000560.1:0-2854 GCA_035296465.1 Spirosoma sp. | reverse complement strand
CCGGCTCTATCCCACCGACGACTATGACCAGCGGCTGCTCCTGCTTGGCCTGATGCTCGCCCTTATCACGCATTCGCAGGTGGGTCGGCACCTTCATGCGTTTGAGCAGCGCTACCTCCTGCTACTGCCTAACCTGCCACTGTCCAGTGCCCAGCGCTTTGGCCGGTATGCCATCACCTACGGCCTGATCTGGCTGCCCGAACTCCTGATCCTGCTGCGCAACTACCCCACGGCCATCGGGTTCGACTACGTAGCGGTTCTGTGGCTAACGGGTTGGGGCTGGCTGCTGTTGATTCACGGACTGGCCTACGGGCGTAACGTAGCGCCGGAACGCTGGCAGACGGTTGTGTTTGCCGCATTCATCGGCGGCTTACTGGCCATTATGTTTGGTTTGACGGTTGGGGTGTGGCTGGCTATTGGCTGGCTCGGTGCGGTGGGTATAGCACTCAAAAGAAAAGCGTCCGGCTTTAAGCCGGACGCGTAATAAAGGTAATCACTGGTACCACTTTACGGATGGGCCAGGTTGGCTTACTTCTCAAAGCCCGTCAGACCCAGGTAGGCGTGCTGCTCCTTGGTTTTTCCTATTGATGAAGGTACCCGGTACGGAGACCCACTTTCTTCGGTCAGGGCTCCACTGGCCGCCACCTTATACCAGGCTATTGTATGGCTCTGGTAGGCCCCCAGCACGTAGAGAAAATTACCCGGAGCTTCGTACATGTCTTTGGTGTCGCCCATTGGTATGCCACCCCGGCGCCCAAAGAAATTGGGGGTCAACGACTGGGTGAGCCTGTTATCGGCACCGATGTCAAGGACGCTGATCACGTTTTCGCCAAAACTGGCCACAAACAACTTGCTCTGGTCACGACTCACCAGCGTCCAGCAGCCCTCGTCATTGCGGCCTCCGGTGGCAAAGTTTTGAACCTTGGCCCCTGTGGTTCCATCGTGAACGGTCAGGCTGTTATTCTCTTTGGAGGAATGCAGGTTAAAGTTGGACATATAGATATACTGTCCATTTGGGCTCCAGGAAATACCGATGTTACCCGAAACCCCGGCTTCTTCATACATGCCCGTTTGGGTAAGGCTACCGCCCGCGAACGAATACACGTAGAGCCGGCCTGGTTTTTGAAGGCTCAGGTCGGGTTCGGGGGTCATGAAGTGCGGCACGCCCCAGGTAGAGGTAATTAGTTTGGTTCCATTCGCATTGAACTCCACCGTGGTAGGACCACCGAACTGGCCGCTTTCGTAGGTGGCTCCGATTTGGCTAAACTGGAGCAGGCCCGTAACCTGGTTAAACGTGAATACCGCCAGGTTGCGTAATGGACTGGGCTGCACTATGCCAACTGCCTGGGCCGGCATCATCTGGTAGTTCGGGTTGCTGTGCTGGTTAGCCACCACCACCCACGTGTTGCCGCCTGACGTAGTAGCCGCGATGGAGGCTGCCCGGATGCCCCGTGAGTCCATATTGTCCATGGCGGGCGTGGTCGGGTTCTGATCGACCTGCGCCAAGCTGCCATCAGTGCGGTTGATCTTAAACACCGAGATGCTGCCGTTGGTGGGGTTGCCGCCGGCATTGACGGCCAGCAGGTAGTCGCCTACCAGGCGGAGCGCCCATTGCGTATCAAAATCACCCTCGGCGGCATCCCCGTTGCCACCCGTGGCATAAGGCGATCCGGGCAGCTCCGTTACCATTCCATTGCGGCTCCGACCCAAGGCAATGATGCCATTGCCGGTGCTGGCGTTATTGCTGGTGTAGAGAAAGCCCACGTAACCCGTCGGGTTGGTGTCGGGATGGTCCTGGCAGGAAAAAAGACCTGCGGCAAAAAATAAACCTAAAAGGATGCACTTCATGCTGTAGAAGGAGTAAGGATTGGTGACTGTTTATTACCCTGACCGATGGAACCCTACCAGGATAGCCATCGGGTCTACGGAATAAAGCAATTCCTTCTTGGAAAAGTTATCACGGAAGTATAACGTTTTCGGAGTTTACTCTTGGGGCCCACCCGGACCTACTCGCTTACCGGTTGGTTGTTCGGTGTTTAGGGGGGATTTAAGGGCGACGCGCCCTGCATCAACCGAGAACGTACACGATTTGGCCTTCGCACTCAGGGGAGTAACCGCTGAGGGGATCGCCACATTAGCTGGTTTGCAGGTCCCTGGGCGGTACAGGATAGACGGCTAAGGTAAAGGAAAAACAGATTTCCCCCTCCCTAGGCAAGCTAACCTGTAAGGCTGACTCATGCAGTCGGAGAATCTTTCTGACAATGGCTAAGCCCAATCCCATATTGGGGGCGCGACGGATTAGGGCTTCCTCCTCTGGCTGATTCGCACTGAGTAAATAATCCAGCGTGGTTGGGGGCAACGCCACCAGGGAGTTATACACGGCCACCGTTACGTGCTGGTCATGACTGGTTAGCTCTAGCTGGACGGACTCTCCTTCGGGGGAGTACCGAATGGCATTTTCCACTAAATTTTGTAACACCTGCTCGACCATATTGACGTCGGCATAACATACCGTCGGCACTTCACAATTGACGCACCGCAGGGCGATGCCTTTCTGGCGGGCAATCAGGTGAAAGTTCGTAAAGGTTTCCGTCAACAGATCCGCCAGCAAAAAGGGCTCCTTTTCGGGCTGTCGTTCCCGGGCCTCCAGTTTGGAGAGTTCAAAGAGTTCATTGATGCGTTTGGTAAGCTGATGGGTACTTTGCAGGATAGCCGCCACATAGCGTTTCTGAGCCGGCGTGAGTGGGGTTTCCAGATCCAGCGTTTCGGCATAGCCCCGAATAGAAGTCATCGGTGAGCGCAGATCGTGCGACACGTTAGCGACCAGATCACGCCGAAGCTGCTCCGACTTTCG
>DATHAW010000559.1:0-4022 GCA_035296465.1 Spirosoma sp. | reverse complement strand
AAACCTTAACCACCTAAAAGAAAAATTACAACACCTCCGAACCTCCTAAGTAGCAGCAAGGCCTGTACTGGTATGGCGTATGAGAGTTAGCATCCAGTTTCTTTCACGGTAGCGCAACGGTGTCAGTATCGCCATTGTAAGCCAGCAGTCCTGAACTCAATCGTCTGCGTAGCCTGCCCCGGAAATTTAACCCCAATCGTTACGTGTTTAGCGGTCTTGAACCGGTTGATAAGCAGGCGAGCCTCGTCAAAGAAAACGATGTTTGCCCGGCCATTGGCGGCTGCAGACAGTGAATATGTAATCGGTGCTTGCCCATCAAACCGAACCAGGGCACTGCCTGCCTGAAAACTCCTGTTAAACTGCCCGTTCGACACTTCTATGTATACGTACGTAGTCTCAGCTCCTTTACGTATGCCCAGCGTAGCGGTCGACCCACCCGTGTATGGATAAGGAAACTGCAGTACGTTGGACGACAGCAGTGAAGCCTTATAAACAGGATTACCCGTTCTGTCGGTTGTTTTTTCGTACCGCCACGTAGCGGCCTGAGCCGAGGGGCGATTGGTAGATAGACTGGTTGACTGTTTATTAGCTGAATCAGGACTCGCTGCTGCGGTTGATAAAACAGAGTTTGGGCGTGTCTGTGAAGTTTCTTTTTTCGGACCTGAGCAACTGTAAAACACCAGCAGGCTTATGACAAAGAAGCCAAATTTTATAGCATAGGATATTGAATGGTGTACTCTACCTAAACGACCAGCCATAATTGCACAACCAACCATTATGCATGCATTTTTAGTAGTCTGAAAATAGTTATTCTCGGCTGCCATTTGATAAACATACCCATTCAATTAACATCAGCCGCTTTTAGGTACTGTATCGTTTACAAACTTAGATTTGCGATACTAATTTAAAAGACCATATCGTTTTTAACAGGTTATATCCTTGCCATATAACACCTGAAACTTAAAAGTGACTGTATGCCCGGAATAATGGGGTTTTTGCGATTTTGCTGCTTCGTCTTAACGCTCATAATTGTCGGAATAAGTTGCCGACGTCCGGTGGCTAATATGCCGTCGGCGTCCAACCGTTCGTCAGGTAAAGTTGTCGGAGACCTTAATTGGGCTGAAAAACGACAGCTAGGTATTGACTTTGTTGCTGTTGGCAACAACTCGGCCGCCTGGCACCTGGATATTGACTTCTCGAAGCAGATGCGGTTTGAAGCACCCAATGGTGTCAACCTGCTGATGGCGGTTCCGAAGCCGAAACCCAGCCCTAAAGGAATGGGCGTGGTATTGGAGGCCCAGTCGGCTCCATTCCTGGCTTCTATTAACCGGCAGAACAGCCAGCGAAGCACCACTGGCCGAAATCGGCTGATAGTTTCGATTGAGCCAGTAACCTACCACGATCCACTCAATAAGCGCGATTTTGCCTATACCGCCCGAATAGAGGCTAATGGCAAACAGTATGTGGGTGGGGGCGTTTTTCTCCGAAGCAGCGACCGGCTCCCTGGTAACTGGACCCTAGAAACATTTAAAGGGCAGCGCCTGCGTCCCAATCAGTTCGGCGATAAAGCCCTGCCCGTACTGACCATCGACCTGAAAGCAGGTAAACTGACCGGATCAACGGGCTGGAGCAGGCTGAAAGGCGACATTCGGGCCAGCGGTAACCAGCTAACGGTCAACTTAAAGCCAATGAATCAATCGTCGTCCAGTTTCCTGGAGGCCAGTTTCCTGGAAGCCCTTCGCCAATCGTCGCTGTTTCGCATCGGCAAAGACCGCCTGACCCTGCTGGTCAATGGTCAGTACGTGATGACGTTGCGGAAATCATAGATACCGCACATACAATCAGGGCCTTTTTTTACACCTGACGCCAGACACAGCTTCTCAGGGTATTGAGTACGTATCCGGGCTGTCTTTTTTTTGGTGAAAACGCCCCAGTATGTACCGTAAGAAGATCAAAAATCAGGGAGCCGTAGTAGGGACCCACCCGGAACGATTTTTCCCGTCCGCCATCTTGATCTGTTTATGATAACCCTCACTATTTATTCTAAATCATACAACTTCAGCACATCTCTGAAATTGTCCATGTTGATTTTCAGGTCAACCACTGCGCCGTTGGCGATGTCATAGACCCATCCGTGGATACGAGGGTACTCTCCCTGTTGACGAGCCCGCTGCACAAACGAGAACTTCATGATGTTCAGGCACTGCTCTTCTACATTTAGCTCGACCAGGCGACGGAAGCGGGCTGATTTATCGGGCAGCGCATCCAGCTCGGACCGGTGCAGTCGATAAACATCATCAATATTACGTATCCATATATTGAGTTTTCCTAAATCCTTGTTTTCGAGGGCCGCATTTACCCCACCGCAGCCATAATGTCCACACACAATGATGTGCTTCACCTTGAGGTGTTCAACCGCATACTGCACGGCCGATGTGATACTGATGTCATTATTGGCAATCAGGTTGGCAATGTTACGGTAAACAAACACCTCTCCAGGTTGTACACCCATAAAATTTTCGGGCTGAACCCGGCTGTCGGCACAACCGATGTATAAAAAATCTGGCTGCTGGCCGCCAGCCATCCGGTTGAAATAATCAGGATCTTCCTGCAATTGCCGGGTGACCCATTCCTTATTGTGGGCAAATACGCCGTCATATAGTGTCATAGTGATGTTTGTTTTTTAGGAATAACTCTCAACGGAAGATTGTGTTGATTAAGTTGGAATAGGAATTAGATAAGTGATTTGGTCTCGATGTCCGATCTTACCCGTTACGTATAGCCGCCTTCCTTCAGGGTACGATTCCCCTTTAGTGAAGCCCAGGGTCCGGTTTGTTGCCAGATTAAATCCCTGAGTTCGTTGCAACACGTATTCATCGGCTGGTTGTAGCCTGCCATATCCACTAAAGCCAAATCTTTACGAGCATACTCACCAATCGATAATTTACATGTTTCGCCGGTACTGACCCCCCACGGCGTAGAGCGCGTGGCTCAACTGCCCCAGCGAACACACTTTAGCCGCTTCCATCAAACTCTCGAAAATGTTTTCGCCCGGCGTGGATTCGCCCGACAATGCGGTGGCCTGCAGGTTGCTGAGTGCCACGTCGGCCGCATCGAGATTCCGTTTTTGAAATAGGCGGCAGTTTTCGACCTGTGCCCGCTTCTCGTCATCCGTTGAGCGGATTACCTCGGTGGGCGTAATGGTGGGAGAGCCGTTGGGGGCCAGGAACGTATTCACGCCTACGATGGGTAACTCACCGTTGTGTTTTAGCGTCTCGTAATACATTGACTCCTCCTGAATTTTGCTGCGCTGATACATCCGTTCCATGGCTCCCAGCACTCCCCCGCGTTCGTTGATGGAAAGAAATTCCCCATACACTGCTTCTTCGACCAGGTCTGTTAGTTCCTCCACCACAAAGGAGCCCTGCAACGGGTTCTCGTTTTTAGTCAGGCCAAACTCGCGGTTAATAACCAGTTGAATAGCCATCGCCCGACGTACTGATTCCTCGGTTGGGGTCGTAATGGCTTCATCATAGGCATTAGTATGCAGCGAGTTACAGTTGTCGTAGATAGCCAGCAGCGCCTGTAACGTAGTGCGGATATCGTTAAAGGCGATTTCTTGTGCATGCAGACTCCGGCCCGATGTCTGGATGTGGTACTTCAGTTTCTGGCTTCGGTCGTTAGCGCGGTACTTGTGTTTCATGGCCTTTGCCCAGATTCGCCGTGCTACCCGACCCAGTACGGTATATTCGGGGTCCATACCGTTAGAAAAGAAGAACGATAGGTTAGGCGCAAACTCGTCGACGTTCATACCCCGGCTGAGGTAATACTCTACGAACGTAAAGCCGTTGGAAAGCGTAAACGCCAGTTGCGAGATCGGATTGGCGCCTGCTTCGGCAATGTGGTAGCCCGAAATGGAGACGGAGTAAAAGTTTTGAACGCGGTTATCGGTGAAGTACTGCTGAATGTCGCCCATCATTTTCAGGGCAAACTCGGTCGAGAAAATGCAGGTGTTCTGGGCC
>DATHAW010000558.1:0-2640 GCA_035296465.1 Spirosoma sp. | reverse complement strand
GCATCGATCTGTGCGATAGGGGTGAGGTTGTTTTTTTTGAGAAGGCCACTCACTGGGTGCAGCATGAAGAACCAGACCGGGTTACCCAACTCATCAAAACGGGCCCGTAAGCTTCTCAAAATTCATGCGGCTGACGGGCGGGTATAGTAACTACAATCAGGAACAAATCTGCAGGAAACATATCCTATACGATAGAATTGGCAATTTTACTGCAATTCAGCACTCCGGCAAACTACTGGCCTCATTGATTGCTGGATTTTAATGACTCACGGTATGGAAATAATTGAACGTTATAAACAGGTACGAGCACGTAGTGAAGCCATTTGTCAGGGACTGCAGGCGGAGGACTTTGTGGTGCAGCCAATCAGCGATGTTAGTCCGCCAAAGTGGCATTTAGGGCATACCACCTGGTTTTTTGAAACCTTTGTCCTGCAACCCCATGCGGCTGCGTATGAAGTTTTAGATGCGGGCTACAATTACGTCTTCAATAGCTATTACGAATCGGTTGGGGCCAGGGTCGTGCGCACCGACCGAGGCAATCTAAGTCGGCCAACGGTGGCGGATGTGAGAGCTTATCGGGCCTACGTCGATAAAGCCATGTGCCGGTTTTTAGCCTACGAACCTATCCTGACGGAATCCCTGAAAGCCATTCTGGAACTGGGTTTCAACCACGAAGAGCAACACCAGGAATTACTGATTACCGACATTAAATACATCCTGGGCCATAATCCCTTGTTGCCTGCTTACCGGACGGACTATCTAAAACCTGAGGTTCCGGTCATCACCCAGGAACAGTGGGTTAGCCAGCCGGAAGGCATTTATGAAATTGGGGCCAAAGGCGATGCATTTTGCTTCGACAATGAGCTGAACCGGCATAAAGTGTACCTGCCTGCTTACCAGATTCAGCAGCACCTGGTCAGCAATGCTGATTATGTGGCATTTATTGATGATGGGGGCTATTCGGATTTTCGCCACTGGCATGCCGAAGGCTGGGAGTGGGTAAAAACCCATCAGATCAAAGCCCCGCTTTACTGGCATAAACTCGATGGCGTATGGCATCACTACACGGCCGAAGGGCTTACCCAACTGCCCCTGCATCAGCCGGTGTGCCACCTCAGCTATTATGAGGCCTGGGCCTACGCGCAGTGGCGGGGGCTACGCCTGCCGACCGAAGCCGAATGGGAAACCACTCATAACCGTTTGCAGTGGGGTGCGCGCTGGGAATGGACCGAAAGTGCTTACCTGCCTTATCCCGGCTTTACCAAAGCGGAAGGGGCCATTGGCGAGTACAACGGCAAATTTATGATTAACCAAATGGTGCTGCGGGGCGCTTCAGAAGCCACCACGCCCGGTCATAGCCGCCCCACCTACCGCAATTTTTTTCAGCCTCCCCAGCGCTGGCAATATACGGGCCTAAGGCTGGTCAGGTCCATCTAATTGACCCCTAAGTTTCATGAGTGACATTCTCGTTGACAACGCATTCCGTCAGGACGTGATTAAAGGGCTTTCGGCCCACCAGAAATACTTACTACCTAAATATTTTTATGATGCCAGGGGCGACTCCCTGTTTCAGGAAATCATGCAATCGCCGGAATACTATCTATCCCGGGCGGAAGAAGAAATCCTGCGGGAGAAAAGCCGGGACATTCTGCAGGCTTGTACAAACACCCAGCCTACGTTTGATATCATCGAATTAGGGGCGGGGGATGCTTCTAAAACGATTTACTTATTAGAGGAAGCACTACTCCTCCAATGCAGTCAGCAGTATTTTCCAATCGATATTTCGGCGAGCATGATCGATCAGCTCAATAGCAGCTTACCGGCCCAACTGGCTGGTATGCGGGTAGATGGTCTTAGCGGAGAGTATTTTCCAATGCTTGCGCAAGTGCAGGCTAATCGGCCTACACCAAAACTGGTATTGTTTCTGGGGGCCACCATTGGGAATTTATCGCCTGATGAGGCACTGGTCTTTTTCCGGGACTTGTTTACGTACCTACATACCGGTGATTACGTGCTGATTGGGTTTGATCTAAAAAAAAATCCGCAAACCATTCTGAATGCGTATAATGACAAAGGCGGGTTGACCAGGGCGTTTAATCTCAACCTCCTGGAGCGAATTAACCAGGAATTAGGGGGCAACTTCAATCCAGGCAATTTCATCCATTACCCGGTCTATGACCCGGCTACGGGAGCCTGTAAAAGCTACCTGATCAGCACCTGCCCCCAACGGGTAACACTGGATGATGGAAACCATTTCGACTTTGCCAAAGACGAACCCATCTACATGGAAGTGTCGCAGAAATACAGCGAAGCCGAGATTGCCCGCATGGGCCGGGAAGCAGGCTATGAACCGATAATGACGTTTTTTGATCGACAAGCGTTATTTGCCGATGTACTTTGGCAAAAAAGTCAATAGATTACGGATAGACGCCGATATACCAGCCTTCTTTTCACTCGTTCCGGGAGATGGATTGCCCTGACTGATATAAACATAGATTGTCGTTAATCGGCAGCGGTTTGGCTTAACAGGAAAGCAGCCCCGTATTCTGAGAATATGCCTTTTTGCTCGAGGAAAAGCCGTTCAGAAATTCACCAGCTTATTGTTTGTACACCTTCCCGTCTTTCATAACGAACCGGACG
>DATHAW010000557.1:0-5996 GCA_035296465.1 Spirosoma sp. | reverse complement strand
TCATTTCGCCGTTTTTTCAGCGATTTGTGGATGCAAAGGTAAGGCGTTTTCGATTTTTGTCAAGTCTGCCTATCAAAAAAAATCCAAAAACGACAGCTTATAATTTGCTTGGAACTGATAACGAATGAATTAACCTGCTGATGCAGGGGCAAAAAGACAATGTCATGAGCGGCTGTACCTGAAAATGGCTTTTCATTATCGGTAACTGCATAACTTTCGGTACAGGGCATGAGTTATATGAGTGGATCTAATTTTGTAGAATAGTCCATCCCGATCCGACGTAATACCCACGTAATGAGACAACATTCCAGTGCCTACATTAATGGCATCGGCACGGCCGTACCCGCTTACTCCTCTACCCAACAGGAAGCTGCCGAATTTATGGCGGATGTACTCCAGCTGGACGAACGGGATAGCCGGCGGTTAATGGCCCTCTACCGCCATACCCGCATCGACCGGCGGCATACAGTACTGGCCGACTACGTTCGCCCCCGTGAAGAGTTTACATTTTATACCAACTCGCCTGGCATGGAACCGTTCCCAACGGTAGGCCAGCGAATGGGCCTGTACCGGCAGGAAGCCGTTCCATTAGCGCTAAAGGCCATCCACGACTGCTTTGCCAGCTACCCTGATTTTGATCCGCAGACCATTACGCACCTGATTACGGTCAGCTGTACCGGTTTATATGCGCCAGGGCCGGATATTGAACTTATCGAAGCGCTGGGTTTGCCCACGACGACGCAGCGCCTGGCCATTAATTTCATGGGCTGTTACGGGGCTTTCAATGGACTGAAAATGGCCGATTCCATTGTTCGGGCCGATGCCGAGGCTAAAGTCCTGGTCGTATGCGTCGAACTCTGTACGATTCACTTCCAGAAGAAGACTGAAACGGACCACCTTCTCTCCAATGCCCTGTTTGCCGATGGTTCGGCAGCCGTTATCGTCGAATCGCAGCCTGCGGTGCGCCACACCGGACCCAGCCAGGCTTTTCGGCTACGGTCGTTCTACTGCGATCTGCTCCCGGAGGGCCGGGAAGCAATGGCGTGGCATGTTAGCGATTTTGGGTTTGAGATGACGCTGACCTCGGCCGTGCCTACGTTTATTCAGCAGGGCATTGGTCAACTGATGGAGCGGTTGCTGACGCAGTGCGAGCTAACGCTCGACGATATTGGTCAGTATGCGCTGCACCCCGGCGGGCGACGAATTTTGGAAGTGATTGAGCAACAGTTGGGCATAACCGCCTACGACGACCGCCACGCTTACGAAGTGTTGCGCCAAAACGGCAATATGTCGTCGGCAACGGTCTTGTTTGTCCTGAAAGAGATATGGAACGAACTGGCTTCCGGCGAAGCAGACGTTGACCCGGAGCGGCCCAACATTCTGAGTTGCGCCTTTGGACCTGGCCTGACACTTGAGTCAATGGTGCTGGAGGCTGTCCTGGCGGAACCGGAATACGCTACGTTAGCAACTTCCAGCGCATCAGCCCGATTTTTGTAAGCAGATAGAATAGGGAGGTACGCAACACGCCTAAGCCGTAGATTGAGCTCCGGGTGAAGTTTATGGAGGAAGCCTCTTCAAAGTATTTCGTTGGGCAGGTTACCTCAGCAATTTCATAGCCTTTGTAGAAAATCTGGGCAATCATCTCGTTATCGAAGATAAAATCGTCGGAGTTATGCGTGAAGTCCAGGCTGCGTAAGACATCGCCCGAGAATGCCCGGTAGCCCGTATGATACTCCGATAATTTCTGGTTCATCATCAGATTCTGGGTGAACGTCAGGAAGCGGTTGGCAATGTATTTGTACATCGGCATTCCGCCTTTCAGAGCGCCCTTGCCCAGTATCCGCGAAGCAAACACGACGGGATACAGGCCATTGCCAATAATGGAAATCATGGCCGGAAGCAGCATTGGCGTGTACTGATAGTCGGGATGCAGCATAACCACTACGTCGGCACCGAGTTCGAGCGCTTTGGCATAACAGGTTTTCTGGTTACCGCCGTAGCCTTTGTTCCGATCGTGGCGAATGACGTGACGGATGCCTAATTGCCGGGCTATGTCGGCGGTATTGTCGGGGCTGGCATCATCGACCAGGATGACGTCGTCGACTAGATCAAGGGGAATTTCGCGGTACGTACGCTCGAGCGTCAGGGCTGCCCGGTAGGCGGGCATTACGACAACAACTTTTTTACCATTAAACATGGCTCAAAACTAACTTCCAACCGGCAATATGCCAATATTTTGGCCAACAAACTACGTCCAACCGCTCATTTGCGCGTAGTTTTACCCCTACGAATCAACTTTACGGGTGAAGACAAGGTTATATTTTTGTCTATGCCGACAGCTTATGCTTACTAGTGAAACTCTTTTTTTTCTGGCCTTTACGGCTTTTGTCTTAGTTATAATGGCGTTTGACCTCGGCGTTTTTTCTAAAGCCAAGAGTCACGTTGTCGAGTTTAAGGAAGCAGCTATCTGGAGTGCCATTTGGGTGGCTCTATCAATTGCTTTTTACTTTTTCCTGAGAAGTTACGGCTACCTCGTTCATGGCATTACCAACCAGGCCCAGCTTCAGGTAGTTCGGGATCAATATGCCGACCATGTCGATTTAATTCCGGGCGATTTTGCGGCCAGTTTAGCCCGTTTTCAGGATAACATGGCCCTGGAATACATCACGGGTTACCTGGTCGAATACTCGCTCTCGGCCGATAATATTTTTGTGTTTATTCTTATTTTCAACTCGTTCGGTGTGCGTGAACGGTATTATAAGAAGATACTCGTCTGGGGAATTTTGGGGGCCATTGTCCTGCGTTTCGTCTTTATTTTCCTTGGCTCGGCGCTGCTGCAACGGTTCGAATGGATCATTTATATTTTCGGTGCTTTCCTGGTCTATACGGGCGTTCAGTTATTTTTCCAGAAGGAAGAAGACGAAAAGATTGAGCCGAGCAACCACCCGGTGGTGCGTTTTGCCAGTAAGTACCTGAACGTGTACCACCGCAACGTAACAGATAACTTTTTCATCCGCCGGAAAACCGACCGGAAGCTGTTCGTTACGCCCCTGTTTCTGATCGTCATTGTTGTCGCCTTTACGGACCTGATCTTTGCCGTTGACTCCATTCCGGCCATTTTCTCCATTACTAAAGACCCTTACATCGTTTTTTTCTCGAACGTATTTGCCATTATGGGGCTGCGGTCGATGTTCTTTTTCCTGTCGAGCATTATCAGTCAATTCCGCTTCCTGAAAACAGGCCTGGCCGTACTGCTGACGTTTATTGGCGTGAAGATGCTGACGGAACACTGGCTCGAAGAATGGGGCTTTCAACCCGTTTATTCGCTGTATATCATCGTAGCCATCCTGGGCATAAGCATCCTGGCATCGTGGCTCATACCAGAGAAAAAGCCGGAACCAGTGAGCGGTTCTGCAGAATTACCCTAAGAATGGGCCTCTTTCAGACTCCTGTTTTTTCCGGGCGTTTTAACGTACTCCTACACGTAAAAATCTCGTGAAAATTGCGGTTCGGACAAGTATTCTGCGTGCTTTTCGCCGACGGCTAACCAACCTTAGCAGCCGCAACCGGTCGCTGCTGCTGACCAGTCTTCCCGCCAGTCATTTTCTGGACCTGCACGAAACCGATTTTCTCCTCAATAAACCTTCCTTCAGCCTCCTTGCGGATCTAATCGGCCGGAAAGTGGCGGTGTCGATCTGCGAAGTAATCGACGCCCGGCACGAGCGCAGCAATGAGGTCAGCCGTAAACTACGGCGCATCGACCGCACAGCCCGGTTTATTAAGGACGAACGTGGCACGGAGGATTTGTATGTGGGCTGGCCTTTTGTGCGTGGGAAGTTCATGGACGGCACAGTCGTGCACGGGCCACTGCTGTTTTTTCCGGTGCAGATTGAACAGCAGGGCACGTTGTGGAAAATGGTACGTCGGGGCGATCAGCTTGCATTCCTTAATACGACACTCGCCCTTGCTTATGGTCAGTTTAATCAGGTGAAACTGCCCGACGACTTGCTCGAAACGACACTGGACGATTTTGACAAAGATGTTCTGGTGTTTCGAACGCAACTGTACGAATGGCTCAAAACAAGCCCGCTTGAAATCAACTTCAATACCGATTTATTCCAGAATCGACTCCAGTTCTTCGACAGACAAGCTGCCGGGAGCCTCGACCAGCTCGAACACACGGGTGAACTGAAACTCTACTCAGAAGCCGTTCTGGGCATATTTCCGCAGGCCGGATCGTATCTGGTGCCCGATTACGATCAATTGATTGAAAACAATGCTGAGTCAGTGGAGATGGGCGATGAGTCAGACAGCAGTAGTAGCGCATCGCTTACCATCTTTAACTCATCACTACCCGAACGCTTTCTTTACGCACCCCTCCCACTCGATGCTTCGCAGGAAGCGGCCGTGCGGGCAGTTAAGGCGGGGCTGTCGATTGTTGTTCAGGGTCCGCCCGGCACGGGCAAGTCGCAGTTGATTGCGAACCTAATGGCCGATGCGGCTGCGTCGGGTAAGCGTGTGCTGCTGGTGTGCCAGAAACGAGCTGCCCTCGACGTAGTACAGGAACGGCTGCGCCAAGTGGGAATGGCCCCGTTTATAGCGTTGATTCACGATTTTCAGGATGATAGACGGACGCTGTACACACAAATTGCGGGGCAGATTGAGCAAATCGAAACGTACCGCCATCAGAACAACAGCCTGAACGCCGTACTACTCGAACGGGACTTTGAGAGAGAAAGCCGCCGGATCGATGAAACCCTTGCCGAACTATCCCTGTTTAAAAATGCCCTTTTCGATACCACTGAATGCGGGCTGTCGGCCAAAGAGTTGTACCTGACCAGTAGCCCGGATAGTTCAGCCCTTTCCCTGCACGATACGTATCTCTATTTCCCCTTTTACTTGGTGGATGGCTTTGTCCACCGGCTGGCTGACTACGCCGGGTATCAGCAACGGCTCGGACCATTGCATCCCTGGGCCGAACGAAGGAGTTTTGCCTTGCTTACTACGTTGGATGGAGCTAAAGCGGATCAGGCAATTGCCTACTGGTCTCAAACAGCGAATTCGGCCAGGCAGCAACTCCATTCGCTGTTAGGTTCTCCGCTCTCGTTGTCCGAACTAGCCGACTGGCTAACGCACGATAAGCCCCTGACTGACCTGCTGGCATTGATGCATACCTCCGATTCAACTGCACTGTGGACAGTTGTCAAAACACTGCGGGATACTCCAGCGCACCCGGCCCGATCCAATGATGATTCAACGCTTGAAACGTTAGCGTCGGCCTGGAACGAGTCGATTGCGCTCCCCGGCCCGGAGTTAACATTACCCGCCATTGCCCGGCCGGCTTTTCAGCTTTTACTTGACAGCGCGCTCAATGCCCGGCCATCGTGGGTACGCTGGCATTGGTGGCAACTGACCGACCCCGGCAAAATGCAGCTTCAGCAGGTGGCTGCGGCCAATGGGCTAACCCTATCAGAATGGGATTTAAAAACGCTGAAAACCAGGGTTCACAAACGGAATGAGTTAGAAAAGATTCAGCAACAGGCCGGACCGCTGCTGGCTGGTCTTCCGGTTCCGAATTCACCGGAGGGTTTACAGTTGGTATTACGTGCCGGGCAGTTATTGGACCAATTGAATGCCATACCGCTACTGCACCGGATACCGGCGTGGGGCTGGGCAACGCCTGAGCAATTTGTTAGGGTCGTAACGACGATTCTGGCGGTGGCAGCGTCAGTAGAGGCTGAACGGGTAGCCTGCCAGACATACCTGACAGACGCTCAGATCAACGGTGTCTGGCAGGATAATAAGTATGCCGAAACGCTACGTCAGGCGCTTCGTCAGGACGTAGACTTCCTGATTGAAGCTGACCGGCTGAGCACGGGCTTTTCTGAAGCCGAGCAATCGGTTATCAGGCAATTATCGAACGCAGAACCAGGCAGTGATCCGCAGGCATGGGTAACGCTGTTTCAGAATGACCTGCGCCTGGCGTGGCTGAATCA
>DATHAW010000556.1:0-7387 GCA_035296465.1 Spirosoma sp. | reverse complement strand
AACGCCCAAAAACAACGCATTTTTACCGTTCTTTGCACTAGCTAACTGTAGGGGTAACTTCCCCACTTGGTCAGCTATTTTTATGGAATAGAAAATCCAAGGCAGATTCGTGAAAACTCTCTGGCGCGACTTGCGCAGCTATATCCACGCTGATTTCAGGCCTGATCTTTACGCAGCTACGGCACTCTGGCTTATATTTCTCCTTTCTGTTAACTATTACCTCGATTTTGAGGATTCATACATCGACACGTTTCAGAACGATCCGCGCTGGTCGGTGGCGTATTTTGGGCTCTACGCCACAGCTTATTACGTAAGCGTTTGGCTTTGGACGCACTTCCATCGCCGACTCGACGTATGGAGTAAACGTGCGTTCTGGCTGCGGAGTGGCACAGCTCTCGTGTTTTATTCTATCTATGCCGGCTTCTATGCCCATGTTTCCTGGAGTCAGCAGCTTTTCGGTGGCCAAGTGTTTGTTTTTCTCTATTACTGTCTACGCAATCTGCAATCAGTGCTAACGATCGTGTTGCCGCTGTTCCTGTTCTATCGGTTCGTGGATCGTCAGCCAAGCAGTTTCTACGGTATGGCACCCAAGCGAAAAGGGCTGGTACTCTACATTTTATTGCTGGCGCTGATGATTCCGCTTATCACAATAGCATCGTTTCAGCCTGATTTTCTGGCGTCTTATCCCACCTATAAAGATACTAATTCGAATGAATTTTTTAACGTACCGGAATGGATAACCGCCTTGGTATACGAACTATGCTACGGCTGGGATTTTGTCCCGACAGAACTGATGTTTCGGGGCTTTCTCGTAATTGGTATGAGCCGGGTGTTGGGGCGAGGGGCCCTATTGCCAATGGTAGTCTGGTATTGCTGTATTCATTTCGGACGGCCGCTGGGCGAAGCGGTTTCATCCATTTTTGGTGGCTATCTGTTGGGGGTACTGGCCTTGAGCACCCGTAGTATCTGGGGTGGCTTGCTGATTCATATTGGTATTGCGTGGGGTATGGAGATTGCCGCTTTTGTGCAACAGGTTTAGACAGTAAACTTTTGGGTGTACACTGCTTTTGAGCCTGTTTTACCGCCCCTCCAATGAATACCACAATCGCCATTGTCATCTGTTATACCGTTGGAATTGCCAGTATTGTGGCCCAGCCTAACCCCGACCGACCGGATCTGTGCCAGGGCGCTTATTATACCGAAGCACAAGGGGCTGATGCCCTGCACAAAGCCGCGGAAACCCACAACGACCGCGCTTCCTGGGAATCGCGTGCTGCCCTGATTCGGCAGGGACTTCGCGCTGGTATGCAACTGCCTGATAAACCCGCTGCTTATGCCCCCCTTAAGCCTGTCCGCCACAGCCTACGGACAATGAATGGCTATATCGTCGAAAACGTATCCTTTGAGAGTTTACCGGGCTTTTTCGTAACGGGTAATCTGTACCGGCCTCTCAATGCAATGGGTAAACGAGCCGCTGTACTTTGTCCGCATGGTCATACCGCCAAAGAAGACGCGCGATTTCTGGAGCAAACCCAGCAACGGTGCGCCACAATGGCTCGCATGGGAGCTATTGTATTCGTCTATGATATGCTTGGCTACGGCGACTCGAAGCAGTGTTCGCACAAAATACCCGAAGCCCTTAAACTGCAGACGTTGAATAGTATTCGGTCACTTGACTTCCTGACCAGCCTACCTGATGTGGATACGAACCGTATTGCCGTTTCGGGTGAATCGGGTGGGGGAACGCAAACGTTCCTGCTGACTGCGCTGGATGCCCGCGTAAAAGTTTCGGTGCCGGTGGTGATGGTTTCGGCTCACTTCTTCGGAGGATGCGTCTGCGAAAGCGGTATGCCGATCCATAAGCGCCCTACGCACCAGACGAGTAACGTAGAAATTGCTGCGCTGGCCGCACCACGACCACTATTGCTCGTTTCGGATGGTAAGGACTGGACAAAGAATACACCTAATGTAGAGTTTCCGTATATACATACCGTTTACGGCTATTACGGTGCCAACAAGCAGGTTGAGAATGTACATCTGCCCACCGAAGGCCACGATTACGGCCCTAGCAAACGGGCTGCTGCCTATCGGTTTCTGGCCAAACACCTAAAGCTCGACCTCAACCGGGTCCTCAAGAACGGACAAATTGACGAAACGCCGAATACGCTGCTCGCACCGGCCGCTTTGCAGGTGTTCAACGCTGAGCACCCTCGCCCCGCCCGCGCCGTAATGGGCGATGAAGCCGTTATGGCATTGCTCAAATAAATCAGCCTAAACTTACCAGCTCGGTCAATTCTTCGTCGCTGAGGTCACCTAACCAGGTTTCGCCGGTTTTGACGCTGAGGTCAGCAAGTTCGCGTTTTGAGCGAATCATAGCGTCGATTTTCTCTTCCAGGGTTCCCTGATTCATAAGCCGGTAGACCAGCACGTTTTTAGTCTGACCGATGCGAAAGGCGCGGTCAGTGGCCTGACTTTCAACCGCGGGGTTCCACCAGAGATCGTAGTGAATGACGTGGTTGGCCTGAGTCAAGTTCAGTCCTGTGCCACCTGCTTTTAGCGAAAGAATAAATGTGTGGTCGGAGCGATTGCGCTGGAATTGTTCGACCATCTCATCGCGTTGGGGGCGTGAGGTGCCACCGTGCAGGAACAAGGGCTGCTGCCCAAAGGCCTGTTGGATGAATTGTTGCAGTAACTCACCCATTTCGCGGTACTGCGTAAAAATCAACACTTTCTCGTGGTTGGCGTAAATTGTTTCGAGCAGGTTAAGTAATAGGGTAGCTTTGCCGGAGAGGGTAGGTGATGCGTTTCCTTTTTTTAAATACTGATGCGGGTGGTTGCCAATCTGCTTAAGAGCAGTCATCAGTTTGAGTACCAGTCCGCGCCGGGCAATACCGTCTTTGTCCTCAATGGCCCGCAGACTTTCCTGCACGACGCTTTGATAGAGGGCCGCCTGATCGGGGGTGAGAGCACAGAACTGGTTATTCTCGATTTTGTCGGGAAGATCACTAATAATGCTTTTATCGGTTTTGACACGCCGGAGCAAAAACGGACTCGTTACGCGCCTGAACTGCTCGAGTTTCTGGTGATCGCGTTCCTGCTGAATCGGCTTGCCAAACTCTTCATTGAATTTAGTCAGTCCTCCCAGATACCCTTTGTTCACAAAATCCATAATGCTCCAGAACTCCGACAGTCGGTTTTCGACAGGTGTCCCGCTGAGCGCAATCCGAACCGGCGACTTCAGCGATTTCACCGCCTTCGTCTGCTCTGTGTCGGCATTTTTAATATTCTGTGCTTCGTCAATAATTACTACCGCCCACGTCGTTTTTTTGAGCGTTTCCAGGTCTGACCGTACTACGCCGTAAGTTGTCAGCAGCAGATCATACGCATGGGATGTGGCTGGTAATCGTCGACCTGAGCCATGGTAAACCCGGGCCTGAAGTTCAGGTGCAAACCGGGCAATTTCCTTTTGCCAGTTGGTGAGAAGCGTCGTGGGCATGACAACCAGCCCTTTCTGCTTTTTGAACCCCCCGTCATGTCTAAATTTAAGCAGCAGTGCAATGATTTGCAGCGTTTTCCCTAAGCCCATATCATCGGCCAGCAAACTGCCCATGCCAAGGGCCGTATTCTTAACCAGCCAGTCATAGCCGCGCTGCTGATAGGGACGTAACTGGGCGTTAAGCGTTTCGGGGAGTGCTTGTTCGGGGCTGTCGGTGAATTTTCGGATGAGCGTTCTAACCTCCGGCGTAATACCCAGCCGACCGCCCTTATACTCTTCTGTCAGGGCTGCCCGCAAAAGTTCGGGACCGGTCAGTTCGGGTGGGCTTTCGAGTTGTTTGTACAGTTTGGTGAGGTCGGCGGGGTCGAGCAGAACGTACTGGTCTTTGATTTTAACCAGTCCCGTCGAGTTATTCACCAGTTTTTGAACCTCCCGAACGTTAACCATCTCATTGCCAATCGCTACCTGCCAGTCGAACGTAAGCATATCGTCCAGCCGCATAAACGCATCATTGGCTGTGACCTTGGCCTTCAGCCGCCCACCCACCTGCGGGCGAACCCAGTGCCGGAGCGACTGAGGCAGCAGGAGCGCAATACCAAGCAACTGCATACGCGGAAGCGTATCCAACAGCACCTTCACAAAATCCTGCGGTTTGTAAAACAGATGAACTGGTCCATCCTTGTGCATTAGTTTAGCCAGATTGGGAAAGTGCCGCGAGAGTACCAGCAAGTCCTGTAGAACGGCCATTCGGATGGATACGTAATGTTTCTCCGTCAATAATTCGGGCAGTGGAACAGGAGCCATTGTGTCGGCTGCTTCCGCGTCGCGAATAAGAAGACTGATCCGAAACTCATCGCCCAGTTCGCTGTCTTCCACTCTCAGAATGGGCACAAACCGTTTGTGGGTCAGGAAGAAGTCGTTCAGCCAAAGCTGCATGGCCAACGGCATTTCGCGCTTACCAAACCCTTCGAACCGTAACGTTTCAATGCCAAAAAACAGCCGGTCTGCGTCTTCGAGCGGCCAGCGCTCCCAGAGTTCGATCGTCGTTTGCCGAATGGGCCTGCGCATCAGCAATGAACAGAGTGTAAGTATCTGCTGCTGATCAGGTAGAGCCAGGATATCCTTTTGCCACCGCACCGACAGCATCGTAGGAGGCAGTTGGGTAGCAAGCTGGTTGGTCAGGTTTCCGACTGTTTCATTGAGCGTAGCTGGCAGCCACCGTACCCGGTGCTGCTCTTCGGTTGGCCCCACGCGCAGGAGCTGCGGCACTACGGCGCCCCGGCTCAGGAGCACAAGGACAAACTGCTGCGTCAGATATAAGGCCCGCACCGAATCGCTCATTTCGGGCCAGTCAGATTCAGTAAGCTGACCAAGCCAACCCGTCAGATCGCTCAGGGTAAAATCCTTGAGCGGCTGGGGTTCGCCATGTTCGCTAAACACATTAATCTTACGCAGATCCATCACCTCGTCCAGTTGTAGTTCGATACTGTCGCTGGGGTTGGGAAACTGATTGGGTATTTCTGATTTAATGCTGGCTGTCTTGATTGCATCCGTCCTACCGAAGAGCTTATACGCTTTTGCCAGCGATTTATGAAAGTCTCCCTTAGCAAAGGTTACCTCGGGTGCCAGTAGGTCGAGTAGTTGTTCGGCCAGGGGTGGAATTGTAGCAAAGTCCAGGGTAGCGTGGATGGTTTCGTCAGGTTTCCAATCCTCGTCTTCATCAGGAATATCTTCGGTACACAGATCTTTGAAAGAGAGTACCGTTTCCAGCCCGGCCGCAGGCACATTTGCTTTAAGCCTTTGCAGCTCGTTCAGAATATCCAGGCCTTTTAACTGAAAGACCAGAAAAGGATTACGGTCGATCTCGTTAGCGATCACGTAGATGACGGCTGCAAGGTGTTTGCACGGGATTGCCTGGTCGGGGCAGGAGCAGCCCATTGTCAAATCTTCGAAGGTGCAGGGAAACAGCTGGATACCCAGTTTCTGAGCAAACTCAGTGAGTTCGCTGTGTAGTTGCCGGTTTAGAAGCTGCGCCAGTATAGTGGGGTTCTCTTTTATTTCGGTGAGTAGCCAGTCTTTATCCTGCTCGCTGAACAGGGGCACCGACAACTTAGACCGGTAGGGACGGGGTGCCGAGCCCTTGATGGAGGCTCCAATTTGGTTTGCCTCTATTTTTAGTCCCTGCACGGCCCCTTTATTGGCGTAGGTTTTGCCGCGGGGCAGGCGGTTAGCCATGTCAATGCTGGTTAGCGCATTGAGCCACTGCTGTCCCCACCACGTTTTGCCATAGGTGATGCGTTCCGCCATGCTTGCTGATTTGAAAATTACCTGATGTTTACGTTTACGATGCCCCGTTTGCCCCGAACTCATTCAGCAGATTCGCCCGCTCATCAACAAACAACGCCACTTGCCGTACCGATTTTGTCAGGCCATAGAGTCCGTTTAAACGAACCGGATCGCGGAGCGTAATGACCACGTTGGGCGTGGTCAGTAAGGTTCCGGTCAACTGGTCATCGGATTTAGCGGGCTTTTCGGAAATTGGTTCCAGGCGCTCGATCTGTGACCGTAAGAGGGTACCATACCACCGGATGCCAAAGCGCAGGTGCAGCCCATCAGCGTCGAGCAGGTGCGGTCGCCGGGCGGTAGCAACGGTTTCGGCGATGAGAAATAAAATGCCGTATAAACTGGCGGCTGTCAATAGCCAGGCACCAGGCACCGACCAGCGGCTTAGCAGCAAGTGAAACACGCCCGTTTCAAGTAGTGCAACCACCGTAACCATAACCAGTAAAGCAATCTGTCCCGATGTTCGGTGGGTTGTGAACACGCGCTGGCTGGCCTTTGCTTCAACCGATCCAATCCAGCCAAGTAGTCCGTATCGCCAGGTGATAAGCTCGCTGGTCAGCACCTGAACGGCTCGGCCCTGGCCAATAGACAGCCTAACGCTTTCATGAAGATTGAGGACAAAGTCAGGCCGGTGCAGGGCCAATTGTCGGTATTGACGAATGAGTCGACGCGTCTGAGAAACGAAATAAATACCTACTCCTAGTTCGGCAAGCATTACTCCCTCCCGCAAGCATATAACGGGTTGGCGAGCACCGTCGGGTAGTACCCACCACGCAACAAACAGCGAGCCGCCGGCAATGGCGGTAAGGCTCCACCGGCTTAACTTCAACGGTTGACTGACAATGAAATAATACAGTAGCGGCAGACCAAGCACTAAATCAGCGGTGACGGCCCATGAAAGCAGCCCAGATCGCTGAACGAAGGATGGCGTTTGAACAACAATCCGCTCAACGCCGATAAGCAATATGGCTAGTAGGACAAACAAACCTGTTCGGCGAGGGCGTGTAGTCGTAAAGAGGGAGTTCATCACTTGCAGTTTAGCTAAGTTGCACTGGGTGCCTAAACGAATATGATAAGGCTTAATCAATTACGTCAAAACCGCAGTACGGTACTAATACAGATGGAATACGGATTCCGTCTGGTGTTTGATTATTCTCCAAGATGGCTGCCAGGATCCGGGGTAAGGCGAGTGCCGAGCCATTCAGCGTATGCAGTAGCTGCATTTTGCCCGCCATTTTTGAGCGAAGCTTGAGCCGATTGGCCTGATAGGTCTCAAAGTTCGAGACCGAGCTTACTTCTAACCAGCGCCCCTGAGCCGCCGACCACACTTCCATATCATACGTCAGCGCCGATGTAAAGCCCATATCGCCCCCACAGAGCCGCAGAACGCGATAGGGTAATTCCAGCTTTTGCAGTAACAATTGTACGTACTGACTCATTTCTTCCAGTGCGGTATATGAGTTTTCGGGTTTCTCAATTCTGACAATTTCGACTTTGTCAAATTGGTGCAGCCGGTTCAGTCCGCGGACATGCGCGCCCCATGATCCG
>DATHAW010000555.1:0-3016 GCA_035296465.1 Spirosoma sp. | reverse complement strand
GTCGCGTCGAGGTCAGCACCGGCAAAAACCGTTACCAGCTGATCGGGCTTGACAGAGCTATGAGCCAGAGCCGCTTTCACGCCCGGACGAGCCGCCCCGGCAGCACAACCGCAGACAGAATTGACAACAACGAGCGTAGTGCCCTGTGCGTTTTCCATCGTGTTCACTACGTCATCGGCAGTGGTCAATTCCTGAAACCCGACGCTGGTCAGGTCTTCCCGCATCGGGACAAGCAAATGTGGAGGATACATAGTTCAGTTATCAGTTATAAAATAGACCGTTGGTCAGTGAACAGCCAGACAACCGGGTAACACAAACCGACTGGCAGACTGTTCATCTGAAAAAATACTTTTTACATGAAACCCAATTCTAATTTAGCCACTTCCGACATTAGTTCGGTCGAGTAGGGAGGATCAAACGTAAGTTCGACACTTACATCATTAACACCCGGAACAGCCCGCACCTTTTCTTCGATTTCACTTGGAATTTCACCCGCTGATGGGCAGGAGGGCGAGGTCAGGGTCATCAGGATATACACATTGTTGACTGGGAATATCTTGATATCGTAGATAAGCCCCAACTCATAGACGTCCACCGGTATTTCGGGGTCGTATACGCCTTTGAGGGCCATAACAATCTGTTCTTTTAATTCGGCTTCTTCGTTCATTACTGGAGACATGGCTAGTAGCAGTTAGGCATTCAACGGGTCAGCCTTTGTTTGGTCGACCACAGCGTTTTGGTTGGCGTAGGCCCGTCCAAAGGCTTTCATCCGTTCGATCATCGAGGCTAGCCCACCAGCCCGCAGGGACGTAATAAGGTTACCCATTCCCACACGGGGAATAAAATACAAATCGGCATTGGCAATGGCTTCGGGCTTCTCGCCCGACAGTACCCGAATCAGCAAACTGATCAGGCCTTTGGATATCTGGGCGGTTGGTTCCGAATCTCCGTGGAAATAAAGTCCATCGCCTTTTAGTTCGCCATCGACCCACACTTTCGACTGGCAACCCATGATCCGGTTCTGGTCTGTTTTGGCCGAATCGGGCATGGGAGGCAGTTTTTTGCCGAGATCAATAATATATTGCGTCTTGTCGAGTTGATCGTCGAACAGGTTAAATTCTTCGATAATCTCATCTTGTTTCTCGTTGATGGTCATAGTCAGTTACAACATCATTTTCTGCACCCGGCGAATGCCCGTTACGAGCCGGTCCACTTCTTTTCTGGTGTTATAAACGGCAAACGACGCCCGCGTAGTTCCGGCAATGCCGAAGCGCTGCATGAGCGGCTGGCAGCAGTGATGACCTGTGCGAACAGCAATACCCTGCTGATCCAGAATAACGCCTGTATCCTGGTGGTGTATGCCATCCATGACCCACGATATCACGCCTATTTTGTGTTTTGCCTGCCCAATGATGCGCAGACCATCCAGTTCGTTCAGTTGCTCGGTGGCGTACTGGAGCAAATCCTGTTCATGAGCCGCAATGTTCTCCTTGCCCAGACCATCCATGTACTCCAGGGCAGTTTTCACTGCTATTACGTCGGCAATGTTAGGCGTTCCGGCTTCAAACTTATAGGGGAGTTCGTTATACGTAGTTTTAGCGAACGTAACTTCCTTAATCATCTCCCCGCCACCCCGGTAAGGCGGCATACTATCCAGCAGGGCTTTCTTCCCGTAAAGAACACCCATACCCGTTGGGCCGTAGAGCTTGTGAGCCGAGAAAGCGTAGAAATCAGCGTCGAGTGCCTGTACATCTAGGTCGAGGTGTGAGGAAGCCTGCGCTCCATCAATGAGCACAACTGCACCAACCGCGTGCGCTTTGTCGATAATGGTTTTAACGGGGTTGATAGTCCCGAGCGAGTTCGATACGTGAACAACCGATACCAGCTTTGTCTGCTCCGATAAGAGTTTCTCGTATTCCTCAAGGATCAGTTCGCCGTTGTCATCAACGGGAATCACGCGTAATACGCAGCCGCGCTCTTCGCACAGCATCTGCCAGGGTACGATGTTGGAGTGGTGCTCCATCGTCGAGATAATAATCTCGTCGCCCTCTTTCATAAATTTCCGGCCGTAACTCTGTGCCACCAGGTTGATGCTATCGGTAGTGCCGTAGGTGAGGATGATTTCTTCCCAGTGCTTCGCATTCAGAAACGACTGTATGGCCCGGCGCGACGCTTCAAAAGCGGCTGTTGCCTGTTCGGCAAGGTGGTGAATGCCCCGGTGAATGTTGGCGTTGTATCCCTCGTAGTAATGCGTTAGTGCATCAATAACCGGTAACGGCTTTTGGTTGGTAGCCGCGTTGTCGAGGTACACCAACGGACGACCGTTGATCTGCTGGTCGAGGACCGGAAAATCTTTGCGGATTTGCTCTATATCGAGGATGTTGTCTATGGCCGGTTGCATGTGAGATTGCGGATATGTGCTATAGAAACAACAAAAAGAGTGAGAAAATGGTGCTTAGAAGTTATGTGCGATGAGTCAGGTTGCAGGTAAATACTCATCACCAATAACCGCTACGGCGAACCGTTCACCATTACTCTCCCAGTTTCTGGGCTACAACGCCTTCCAGATACTCGCGGATGGGCTGAATTTTTATCTGACTCACAACGTCCTGCACAAAGGCGTAGAGCAGCAGCGTCCGGGCGGCATCTTTTGGAATACCACGCGACTGCATATAAAACAGGGCCTCGTCGTTCAGTTGCCCGGTGGTAGTGCCGTGCGAACATTTTACGTCATCGGCGTATATTTCCAACTGGGGTTTGGTGTTCATCGACGCGCCCGACGACAGCACTACGTTTTTGCACGACTGGTAGGCGTTGGTCTTTTGTGCGTCGGGCCTGACATATATTTTGCCGTTAAATACACCCGTTCCGTTGTCGTTGAGAATACCCTTGTAGAGTTCACTGCTGTAGGAGTTGGGCATGGCGTGGTCCACCAGCGTATGGTTGTCTACGTGCTGACGGCCATTGGGCATATACAACCCATACATAAAGGCTTCGGCGTGTTGTCCGTTCAGGA
>DATHAW010000554.1:0-2485 GCA_035296465.1 Spirosoma sp. | reverse complement strand
CGTTTCCGGCTACAAGTGCCCAGGAAGCTAATCGATACGTTAGCCGGCAGCACGCCCATATCGAATGGAATGGCGAAGCGGGCTGTTTTATGCTCTTTGCCGACGAAGGCGGTGTGCCGCCCCGTAACAAGGTTAAGATAAGGTCTACCGGGGCAGACCTTCCCATAAAATTGCATTCCACCCAGGTGGGGCATCCCTTACAGGAAGCCGACCAGATTGTTCTGGGTGAGTCGGCAGTACTTGAATTTAGTTATATAGCCAGTCAGGATTAACGCAACGCAATGGGCAGACTATTTACGATAGCAGAGGGGCTGGAAAACATGGGTGCGCTACGTACCGGTGGGCAGGGGTCCGTGTATAAGGGTCGGCGAACGGGCGAAATTTTCACGGCCGTAAAGATTTTACCAACGCCCATTCATACGGAAAGCATTGACGATAAAAACTTCCGTGATTTTCAAAACGAAGTCGAAAAGTTAAAAAAAGTCAATGAGGTGCCTAACCCCAATGTGGTTAAAATCCTGAACTCAGGCATTACCGAAAGCGGCTCGTTTCCATTCATCGAAATGGAGTTCATTGAAGGCCCCGACCTGGAAGAGCTCCTGAAGCCACCGCACGATCCGGTTTTTTCGATCCGGGAAGTCATTAAAGTGGCCGATCAACTGGCGAGTGCGCTGGCTCACTGCCACAAGGTGGGGGTCAGGCACGGCGATATCAAAAGTAATAACGTTAAATTCAATAGTCAGACCGGCAACTACGTATTGCTCGATTTTGGCTTGGCGGCCATGTCCGATGAGCAACGGCGTACGAGCCTGCGTCATGCCGGAGCCATTGAGTTTATGGCACCCGAACAGAACGAAGGCCTCATGCTGTTTCAGACCGACGTATACAGCTACGGCATCATCCTGTACGAACTCATTGCCGGTACGGTTCCCTTTCCACTGCGCGACAAAGGCGAAACCACCCGCAACGCAGTGATGGTTTCTCACCTGGAAACGCCCGTGCCCGATGTTTTGGCGCGACGTAGCGAACATTTGCCCGACGAGTGGCCCGATGACCGGAAAAAGCGGGAGATGCAGGTGCCGGCCTGGTTACTTTCCATCCTGACAACCTGTCTCGAAAAAAAGCCCGAAAACCGATTCAGGACGGGCGTGGAGCTGCACGAAGCAATCATACAGGGCAGCACATTAGCCGTAAAAAGTGGGGAGGAGCCCGTGAACAGTGCCACCGTATTGCAAGGCGAGAATGGACGGCTGCTCAGCCTGGTGCGTCACTACCAGGAGCGAGCTATAGAAAGTGAGCGGACTGTGTCGGAGTTGAGGGCGTTGCTGGCGCAGCAGGAAAGCGAGCCTAAGGCGCAACCAGTCAGGGTACCTGCCCCGCCAACCATACCAACACCCGTGCAGCCGCGTCCGGTTGACCCTTCAGCCACCCTTCAGACGGAGCGCCGTGACGCCGAACCCGTTATGGGCAGAGAGCCCCGCGTTCGTCAGAAAAAAACGATTCGGCTGGCCGGGCTTGTCCTGCTGATTGGCTTAGGGGCGTGGGCCGCCTATTCCCGATTCGGGACAAAGTCAGCGCCTGCCAGCGACCAGACACCAGAGCCGATTACCGATACGCGCCCGAACGCAGGCAATAATCCTGACGAACGGGAAGTGGTGGATGCCCCGGTCACCCAACCGGACGAACACACCACTGACGCCTTACCGGCGGAGCAAAAGGTCAAACCCATTCGTGAGACGGCAGCGTCAGCGCCGGTTCAGACCGCACCGGACCAGGAGCTAGTTACGGCACAGAAACCCAGGCCGCCCATCGCTAAGCGCGACACGAACGTAGCAGCAGCCACCCCGACCAGCACAGAACCCACTGCCGATGAGTTGCTTCAAACCGGTAGCACGAAACGCTACACCCTAGCCTCCCGCTACGCCTACTTTCACAATGAGCCGGATCCCAGTACCCGCCGGGCCGCTAACATCAACATCTGGAACAATGCAAGACTAACACCCCTGGCCGAACGTAATGGCTTTATTTATGTCGTCTATGTCAATGAGCGGGGTCAGACATCGAGGGGTTGGTTACTGCAAAAAGACCTTAAGCTGATAAGCAAATAGGTTAACTCTGCCAGCTTTGCTTCGGTGGGTATTGATGGCAACGGACGGCTGCCCTTATTGGGGAACCACGGCCGAAACCGCCGTCGGTTAGTTGGCATAGTTTCTGGTTACCTTTCCAACATGAAAATGACGTTCGTTGAAAAACTCCGGGGCCCCAGACCGCTACTCGGCACCATCGTCTCGTTACCCTCTCCTGAGTTGAGTGAACTCCTTTCGCTGACGGGCTTCGACTGGCTTTTCGTTGATATGGAACACGGGGCCATGTCAATTGGCGACGCTCAACGGATGCTACAGGCCGTAACAAATGACTGTAGCGCCATCATCCGGGTGGCAGAAAATAACCCAGTTCTAATCAAACAGGCCCTGGATATTGGGGC
>DATHAW010000553.1:0-6140 GCA_035296465.1 Spirosoma sp. | reverse complement strand
AGTGTAACATGGCTGCCCACTTTCAAACCAACGCGCAGTTTTGAAAAGTATTTCTTGAAACTGGCCGAAGAATCGATCACTGTGTTTTCCCCGACTTCCATGTTGAGGGGAATTGGAAAATTGCACCAGTCATTAACTATTGCCATGCCAGGCACTAGCTGTTGAAATGTTTGTTGAGCTATCATGTCAGTTTTCATAATCATTGAGGCACTTCCTGATACTTATACAGTTCGGCATATACATTGCCCTCATTAACCAGGGCGTCGTGCGTACCTGTTTCGGCAATCCTGCCGTCTTTGATCGTTACAATCAAGTCGGCATGCCGTATGGTAGACAGGCGATGGGAGATGATAAAAATGGTCCGGCCTGACGAATAGGAAGCCAGGGCTTCAAAAATCCGGGCTTCTGTCTGGGCATCAAGCGCCGAAGTAGGCTCGTCGAGAATCAGGATTGGGGTATTTCTCAGGAATGCTCTGGCCAATGAAATCCGCTGTTTCTCACCACCCGATAAAGACACGCCACCTTCACTAGCCAGACTATCGTAGCCTTCTGGCAGCCTACTGATAAAATCATGTGCCTGAGCGGCTTTGGCGGCCCGTATTATGTCTTCTCTCGATGCATTCGGATTACCAAAAGCAATGTTGTCGGCGAGCGACATAGGGAAGATGAATGAGTCTTGTAAGACCAGCGTGATGTGGCTTCTGAGCGATTGAAGCGTGATGTCTTTCAGGTTTACGCCATCCAGCAACACATCGCCTTCCCAGGGATCGTAAAAGCGTAGCAGCATCGAAATCATGGAGGTTTTCCCCGCTCCGGTAGGCCCTACCACCGCAACAATCTGACCGGCATCGACCTTCAGACTGAAATCACGCAGAACCGACTGCGTCTGCCTGGCTTTGTTATACCCAAAACTGACATTTTTGAACTCGACATGACCTTTTGCATTCTCCAGCGTAATGGCATCTGGCTTTTCGGCAACGACTTCGTCGGAATCCAGAATTTCAAAAACCCGCTTTCCACGTGCGCTAATAGTTATAGATGTTTGAACTGTACTGGCGAGTGAATTGACCGGTCCGAACAGAGAGCCTATGTAGCCGATGAATACATACAGTTCACCGATGGAGATTTTTCCACCTATTCCCATATAGGCTCCAACACCTATCACTACAGCGGTAGTTACTCCAGAAAGCAGGGCTGTTAATGTGTTGTAAATGGTTGAAATTCTCGTCGACTTAATGGAGGCCTCATTATGCTGCGAAACCGAATTTCTAAACTGGTCACTAATCTCTCGTTCTCTCGAATACGCCTGAATGATCTTCATCGACGCGAGACTCTGCTGGATAAACGCCCACATCTTACCTGATTCTTCATACTGCCTTACTGTTGAATCTGTAATCGGCTTTTTGAAGACAATCAGTAACACGACAAAAGCCGGAACGATTGAAATAGAGATGAGCGCTAACGTTAAGTTGATGCTGATCATGATATACAACATGGCAACCAGCGTAACGACAGCAAATAAGGTTGGTAGCAGAATACCCCCGATCACGGAGTAGATCACGTAGGTGTCGCCGGATAACCGTTGCATGAGTTCGCCGACTTTGCTCTTTGAATAAAATGCCAGGGACATCCGCTGCATTTTATCGAAGAGTTGAACCGAAAAATCCAAAACCAGCCGCTGGCAAACTCGGGTCGTAACGTCCGTTGAAATGTAGGATAAAGCGGAGCTTCCGACAACGATCAGCACCGATACCACTACGAACACGATCAATAGTCCAATCTTACTTGGTAGGCCGCCGAACATTAGAAATGCATGCTGTAGATTAGCTGGCAGCGGATGGTCGGAAAGAACTGTATCAATAACGTATTTCATGGGTAATGGCCGTAGCACATTGAACCCTACGTTGGCCAGTCCAATCACAATTAATAACCCTATTTTCCACTTATAGGGTGCAGTAAATCGCATCAGCCTATAAATGACATCGGATTGGACCAGTGGTTTTTTTAATAGCTCCATATTGCTTCACATAGGGTAGATCAGTCCGTTAAACTGCCACCATCCCGGTTATTTTCTGACCGGAACGTCTGCCTTATCGTCATTATTGATTTTCTTGGATTGCCTGCTATTACTTGTATTCTGGCCAAACTGCCAGTAAAACGTAGCCAGTACGGATCGGGTCACATTGGCCGAATAGCCATAGGAGGTGAACGTAGGGGCATCGCGCAAATTCTCCTGCCGCACTACCCGGTTAAAGGGCGTATTGGCCGATAGGGTCAGGCTGGCTTTCTTATTCCACAATTCTTTTCTGGCCGAAACCGAATAGCCGTACAGACCCGACGAGCGACCCTGCAGAATAATACGGCCTGAATTATAATTTCCATTAGCCTGTACAATCACACCTTTTGCAAACCGATAAGACAGGTTGGTAGTAAAATTCCATACCAAACCCTTATTACCCTGGAGAAGGGCAGAACTATAGGCGTCTATCCACTGCAGCGCCCCCCCACCCGAAACCGTCATATTCCGGATCGGTTGAACGTTGGTGTTTACCTGAAAACCGGAAATGCTCCGACGGGCAATATTCAGAGGTCGCGATATGGACACCCCGGCTTCATTGACCGAAAAGACGTATTCAATGGCATTGTTGGTCTGCCGGTGATAAACCGCTGTATTCAAAAAGATCTTCTTTCCAATGAAGGTACTATAGGCAAGTTCTGATAAGTGCGCGAGTTCAGCATCAAGGGCTGGATTACCAGTCACTAGATTTTGTGGGTTACTGAAGTTTACGTAAGGGTTCAGATACCCAACCTGAGGCCTGGTTATACGTTGCGTGTAGCTTGCCCGCAGGGTTTGCCCTTTCTTAAACTTACGGGAAAGCGAAAAATTGGGAATCAGATTTAAATAGTCCCGGCTAACGGACGTATTGGTACTAACAAAGGCACCTCCGATAAATGTCTGTTCGAGCCGGGCACCCGTGGTGAGCGTCCAGTTTTTAGCTATAACCAACCGGAGGGAGGTGTATCCCGACAAAACCTGCTGACTGTAATCAAATTGATTATACCGGGTTGAATCGGCCACGAAATTAAGCGAGCCATCCCGCGCCTGATCCAGGGTGTAGTTGCTGCCGATATCTCGTAATATCCCTTTAGCGCCTATTTCCAGGCTGGCCTGGGTAGTGTCTTTCCCGGTTCTGAACCTGAATGGGTAGGTATAATCGCTCTGGAAGGTAAGCTCATTATAACGGCTTATGTTGGTGCTGCGCTCCCGGTACGTGACTACGTCTTCAGATGAAGACTGGTCGAACGTGTAATAATTTCGGTCTGGTGTATGACTATACTGCATCAGAAACGATAACTCCGGCTGGGACCCTTTTTCTGTAACGTAATGTCCAACTGCCTGCATATCACGTGAATTGGGGACCGGAACCTGGCTGTAAACCACCTTTCTTCTTGTATAGGTTTTGGTATAGCCCAGATTAACCTCACCATTCCGATAGAAGTCGTCGAAACGAATTTGCCCCTGAAACTCCTTTAGTGTACTGCCATTAATCGCCGAGAGTCGGCTAAAGAGCTTGCTGTTGTTAGGCCAGTTACCTCCCCAGCCACTCAGCCACAGGCTGATCCGGGTAGTCGAATCAGGATCATAGTCCAGATTGATGCCCACATTGCCGCCCAGTCCGGTATTATCCTGATCACTACGTTGAAACAATCGGTTAATGGCCCGACCGGCTACGAGGGTGGTCCGGTCTGATTCAGTATAGCTGATGGAACGATACTGATAAAAACTCCCGGTTACTGAAATGCCCAAGCGTTTCCCCTGTGCACTCACATTTGCGCCGGCAGAATTCGACAAATTACCCGCAGAGGCATTGGCGCTGCCGTTGATACCTTCCAATCGTTTCAGGGTGACAATGTTGATAATGCCGGCTGCTCCTTCAGCATCGTATCTGGCTCCTGGGCTCGTAATGACTTCAACTGATTTGATGTTGCCGCCCGGCATCTGGCGGAGCGCATCGGCCGGATTACGCGCCATCATGGCCGACGGTTTGCCGTTGAGGAAAATACGGAAGTTGCTGCTTCCCCGCAACTGGACGCTGCCGTTTAAATCAACGGTTAGCATGGGTACTTTTCTGAGGACATCGGCCGCCGATCCTCCACTATTTGAGATGTCTTTTTCGGCGTTGTATACCAGCCGATCTCCCTTGTCTTCAATGAGGGCCCGCTGCTCGGTTACCGTTACCTCATTGAGTACCTTACTGTCGGCCCATAACCTGATCGTTCCTAATTCAATGACTGTGTTCTGGTCAGTTATGGATACACCCGCCAGCGTTTTAGGCTGATAGCCCACGCACGAGACGATAAGTTTGTAGTTACCAGCGGGGATTTTGCCAACAATAAAAAGGCCTTGCTCGTCTCCTATTGTCCCCAATACTGGCCTGCCTTCTGAATTAAGCAAAGCGACAGAACTAAAGGGAATGGGCTTACCACTCACAGAGTCGACCATCCTGCCTGATAGGCGTCCAGTAATAGTCCCTGGAGAAAACGACTTTGTTGCTGTGGAATTAGTTTGCGCCCCCGCTTCCAGAACAAGAACGGTTCCGCATAGTAACCAGAATAAGCGCTTCATCAAATTCTACGGGAGAGGAGCCTACCATCTGATAGCGCTAGTGGACGTACCCTCGTTGTCTCGCTGCTGTAGTAAACCGTATCCAGTTTTTCCTCTTTGGCTGGTTCACTAGATTCCGTTACGGAAACTTCGGTTGTGTCGTCTGCTTTAACTGGTTGTTCAAAGGCATTGGTCAGGGTGGCCATGGCCCTGGCCGTTCCCGTAAAATAGCTTATGGCGATAACGCCCACTAACAGCCCCAGTACCAGGCTAACAAAATACTGGCTGTTCACAACGGCTAACAAGGCTAAGCCCGCTAAAACAGCCAGAAGGGCGCTGCTGATACGGGAATACCTCGTCCAGCATTTAAACCTGAGCAACTGTTTACCGGCGCCATGCTCTTCAATAACCAGTACACCCCGTACCAGCGAGCAGAACCCATCATTAATCTGTAGATCCCATTTGTCGAACGTGCCACCCGGCTGAACACGGACTGACGATTCCATTAGTGTCTTCTCCATGTCCGTTAGCCACTCTTCGGTTGATCGCCAAGTTTCCGACCACTTGGTAAGAACTCTGGTGTGGCAAAAAAGAGCGCTGAAAGTGTATGGATGTGGACCTCGCCAACGCCAGGGTGTGAGTCCATAGGCAAAGCGACCATACAACCGGGCAAGGGGCTGAATGAAGTGCAGAAAGGTTGTGAGTGCCCAGTATTTAAACCGCTGCGTGGTCGACTGTACCGGAAACCGGGCCTTAGCGGCACTGACGCCTGCCTGCACCAGCAGAACCAGCAAGGCGGCCACAGCTACGGGAATAGCCAGCAGCAGGGGCGACCAAACCAACCCCAGAACAGAAAGAAAAGCCAAAAATCCAATCAGCAAATACCACTCCGGCATAAGGGGCAGAAACGCAATTAGCGTGGGGGCAGGCTGGTAGATAGACTGGAATGGAGCCGTTCCCCAGATGCCATGAAAGATTTTGCCCTTCCGTGGCTCCAGGGGTTGAGTAACCCCATTTCCATAAATCTGGCCAGTCCAGCTCAAATGCCCCAGGCGATTATATCGCTCCGGCCATTTTTGCTCTAACAGGGCTTCGGCCCGACCGTAGCCTTTTTGTTGTTTCCAGTAAGCCTTGATAGAGTTACGACGGTGGTGCCATACCATTGCCGAAGGATGGAAGCCAATGGTACGTCCGGTCAGTTGCACCCGCCAACATAAATCTACATCATCACCGGCAGACCGGTAGATCGGATCAAGCCCACCAATTTCCAGCAGCACATTGCGCCGGAACGACATGTTACAACCCGGAATGTGCTCGGCGATTTCATCGGTAGTGAGCACATGAACGGGTCCACCCGGTGCGTTGGCTACGCAGGTAGCAATGGGACCGTCATTAGCCGGTAACACATTCGGCCCGCCAATGCCACCATGGTCCGTTGTTAGGTAGCTGTAGGCCAAATAACGGAGCCAGTGTACGTCGGGGTAGGCATCATCATCAATAAACGCAACAAGCTCACCCGTGGCCGCATGAATAC
>DATHAW010000552.1:0-5317 GCA_035296465.1 Spirosoma sp. | reverse complement strand
GGCATTCGTGCCGGGACTGACCCGGCTCGATACGGTCCGGCTCAATGCCTATCTGGACAATACGCGCGACACAACCCTGTCGGCAACCGTCCGCACCGGCACCATTATCTATGACACAACCACTATTCAGGGCACAACGCTGTCTATGCGGGCAGTGGGCAGTAAGCTTAATGTCAATGGGCGCATCAATAAGATTTTATACGAAGATTTACGCATTGGCGAAACTAATCTGACGGGAACAGCCGCTAATAACGAGTTCCGGTTTTCGGTCGTCAACAAAGACTCCATCAGGCAGGATCTACACGCGCTGGCCGGTACGCTCAGCATTGTCGACAAAAACTATCGCTTTCGGTTTGCCCAAAATGGTTTGCTGACTAACTACCTCCCCTGGACAACTGACACCGTTGGCTATGCGCAGTATGGCCGCGATGGCGTGCTGGTTAACGCCATCCGGCTGGAACAGGACAACCAACTACTGGAAGTTAGCAGCACTGAACCCTATGCCAATGCACCGATTCGGGTAACTACGCGGGGCATTCAGCTCGCTAACCTGGCCCGGCTGGCTAACCAGGACACGACATTAGTCGCCGGTGAGTTGAACGGTACGGTGGTGGTGCGTGACTACTTGAATGAGGACAGCCAACTCTCGTTTATCGGTTCGGTTTACGTCGATAGCCTGCAGGTAATGGCGCAACCAATTGGCAACCTGACGGCCCGCTTCCGCAACAGCAGTGATGGCCGCATTAATGTCAATACAACGCTGGCCGGTCCTTATAACGATGCCTCGATCGTGGGCTTTTATAACCCCGAAAACGTTAAGCAGGCCATCGACTTAACCATCGATCTGAAACGCCTGGACGCCCGTACCATTCAGGCATTCAGTGCCGGCGAACTGCGGCAGGCGAAAGGCAAGCTTACAGGGGCATTCACTGTAAATGGCACGGCCACCAACCCCCAATTAAACGGTAGTATGGCGTTCGACTCGGTTGCGTTCAACGTTAAACAACTCAACGCTACATACCGCATCGACCAGGAAAAGCTCAATTTTGCCGGCCAGACAATCACCCTGGCCGACTTCAACGTACGCGATACGCTTGGCCGGACCCTCACCACCGATGGTACAATCGTGTTGAAAAACCTGCCTGATGTCGCATACAACCTGCACGTTCGGACCGCCAATTTCCAAGTGCTCAACGCATCCCGTAAGGACAATAATTATGGCTATGGTCAGGCGTCTGTTACGGCCGATCTCAGGATTAAGGGCGTCGGCGCAAGCCCATCCGTCAACGGTACGGTGCGGCTCGAAGACGGCAGTAAGGTGTCAGTAGTGTTGCCCGACGAATCGCTGGATGTGGACGAATCAAAGGGCATCGTTACGTTCATCAACCACAACGACTCACTAGCTTTACGTAAATACATCTATCGCCCTAAGCGCGACAGTGTAAGCACCCGACTGGCTTTCGACCAGCTGACCAATGCCAACATCTCGCTCGACCTAGAAGCCGACGAGCAGTCGGAACTGACCATTATTGTTGATGAGCTGAACGGTGATTTCCTGCGGGCACGGGGTAATGCCCGACTTAATGTAACGGTTAATGCGGCCGGGGAAATCAGCATACTAGGCCGCTATGATGTGACCGAGGGAGAGTACTCAATGACGTACCAGGTTCTGAAACGGCAATTTGAAATTCAAAAAGGCGGTTATATTAATTTTACGGGTGATCCACTCAAGGCCGATCTGAACATCACGGCCATCTACAACGTGTCAGTGCCACCCGCTGACCTGATCGGTAGCGAATCTACGACGTTGGACGCGGCATCTGCCAAGCGGAAGCTACCGTTTAACGTAGCGTTAAGCATGAGCGACAACCTGGCCTCGCCCAAACTGGATTTCGATATCAGGCTGGCCGGGGTTGAACAGGGCAGTGCAGCTGCCTCGAGCCCATTAGCAACAACCATACAAAACAAGCTGACTACCCTGCGGCAGGATCAGTCGCAGATCAATAAACAGGTATTCGCCCTGCTGATTTTAAACCGCTTTCTGCCCGAAAACACGGCTGACTTCTTCTCTGGATCGGACAACGGGGGTCTGAATACGCAGGCCGAGGGGGTTGCCCGCAGCAGCGTGAGCAAGCTGATTTCGGAGCAGCTGGGACGGCTGGCATCCGGTGTTTTGAAGGGCTTCGACGTCGACTTCAACCTGCTGTCGCAAACGGGCAGCGCTAACACCGGAGGCACCACCAACGGTGCCCGAACCGACCTGAACGTTGGGCTGTCGCGGAGTTTTCTGGAAGGCCGGATAACCGTAGCGGTCGGCCGAAATTTTGTCCTGGAAAATGCGGCTCAGAGCGCTACCCGTAATCCAAATGAGGTGTTCGACAACGTGTCGGTCAATTACACCCTTACCCGCGATGGCCGCTACGTACTGCGGGCGTATCGCAACAATGATTACCAGGCTGTCCTGGACGGATATGTAATTGAAACGGGGGTCGGATTCATCATCACCATGGACTATAATACGCTGTCCCAGATGTTCCGTCGGTCATCACCGGGTCCGGGTGCCGACCCGTCGGGAGCGGGTGCTTCGATGAATTGAGTCGTTTATATTTACTGTACAAGGGGAAGCAGATGGTGGCAGAGAAATTGAAATATCCATGTATCTAAACGAACACCGTATTAGTCAGTTAATGTGGTTCACCATTCACAAATCGAACAGGACTTCTTTTTATGCGGAAGCGGACGCTAAAACTGCCTGACTACTCCTTGTGGACCGCTTTGAGCCTGCTGCTGATGGCATGTTTGCTTAACGGATGTAATCTGGCGAAACGTCTGCCGGCCAATGAACGGCTATACATGGGCACCGACGTAGTGGTTAAGGCGGATTCTACCGTTTCTAAAGACGAGCAGAAAGGCCTGTCGGAGCAACTATCAGCCCTGGCACGGCCCCGTCCCAATGCGCAGCTATTCGGTTTTCCCTATCGCGTTGCGCTATATTACCTGTTCGGTGACCCAAAAAAACCCAAAGGGTTCCGATCCTGGTTTCGTAAAAAATTCGGTTCCGAACCCGTCTTCGCCAGTGCTCGTGCACTGACTGCCAACGTGCCCATCATGAACGCTACGCTGCAGAACGAAGGCTACTTTGGCTCAACGGTGAGCGGATCCCTGAAGGAAAGCGGCTACAAAGCTCGTGGTGCTTATGAGGCTGACGTAAAGCAGCGTTTTTACATTGACTCGGTGGCGTTTCTGTCCGATTCAACCCCAGCACGGAAGGCACTGCAGGAGTCGGCCCAACGAACAGTTTTAAAAAAGGGTGATCCCTACCTCTTCGACAACATTAAGCTGGAGCGTGAACGCATTGGACAGGCCCTCAAACAGCGCGGGCTATATTATTTCACGCCTGACTACATAGGTGTGCTGGCCGATAATGACTCAGTGGCCCACAGAACTAAGCTGATTTTTTATGTAAAACCCGACATGCCTGAGGCTGCCGGGGTGCCTTACTCCATACGTAGAGTATTTATTTACCCCAACTATAACCTGTCTACCGCCCGCATTGACACAAACCGGCGCCGGGCATATGAGTCTGAAGAACACTTTAATATCGTCGATTCGTCCCGGCGATTCGACCCTAAATTGTTTCGCGATGTTGTAACTGTGCAGCCGGGAAGCCGTTATAACAGCCGGATGCAGGATTTGACTCTATCCAGGCTTGTCAACGTAGGTGCCTTTAAGTTTGTCCGTAACCGGTTTGAGCCGGACGAGCAGGGCGACTCGGCTGTGCTGGATGTGCATTATTATCTGACACCTTACCCAACCAAGTCGATTCGGGTCGAGCTGGATGGCACCTCGCGTTCCAATAACTTCAATGGTACGCAGGCCATCATAAGCTGGCGCAACCGGAATACCCTTCGTCGGGCCGAGTTACTGACCCTGAACGCAAACGTGGGGATCGAACTCCAGGTGGGCTCGGGCGATCAGCCAATAACGAACTACCGGTATGGTGCAGAGGCAGTTCTGAGTTTTCCGCGCCTAGTCAGCCCGTTGAGTTTTCGCTACGATCAGCGGCAGGCATTACCAAAAACAAATGCCACGCTGGGGTATCAGAAAATCATCCGGGGAGGACTCTACGACCTGAACTCATTCCAGACGACCTTCGGCTACGCCTGGCGACAAAGCGCGCAGATACAACACGTTTTTCAGCCGTTTAACATCAACTACATCCTGAGTTCGAATGTGAGCCAGCAGATTATTGACACACTTGCCAGTCCAGATGTCCCGTCGATTGTTAAAAGGCAGTTTTTGAGTATCATCGGCACGCAGCAGCTTATTCTGAGTACGCTCTACACGTTCTCGTATAACTCATCGCCCCGTAATAATTCGCCTAACTCCTATCGGCTGACAGCCAACATAGAACCAGCCGGAAACCTGGCGAACCTCTTTGTCAGAAAAACAGATGTCAACGGGGATAAAGTTATTTTCAATGTTCCCTTCGCCCAGTTCCTCAGGCTCGATGCCGACGCCCGCTATTACCGCCGTTTATCGCCAGCCCTAACATGGGCAAACCGCCTGTTTACGGGGGTGGGCATTACGTATGGCAATTCAAAAGGATATCAGCTACCCTTTACAAAGCAGTATTTTGTGGGTGGCAGCAACAGCATTCGGGCCTTCCGGCCACGGGCTATTGGACCTGGCCTGTTCACACGCGACACCATTCGTAACGTTCCTTTATTTCAGGATGGGGGGGGCGATATCCGGCTTGAAGCCAATACGGAACTACGTTATAAGTTCAATAAGTACCTTGAAGGAGCAACGTTTGTGGACGCCGGAAGTGTATGGACCTACGCTAACTCAGGAACGTTCGGGCCGGAAGCTCAATTCGGCCGGGATTTCTATAAACAGATCGCTATTGGAGCAGGCGTTGGCGTTCGCATTGACCTGTCGTTTTTCCTGATACGCCTGGACATTGCAACACCCCTGCGCAAGCCCTACAAAACCAACGGCAGCGAGTGGGTCATCGACCAGATTAACTTCGGCAGCCGCACCTGGCGAAAAGAGAACCTGGTCTTTAACATCGGCGTCGGGTATCCGTTCTGATGTAATGCAGACCCCTGACCCGACAGCCACATGGTATCAGGCCGGCGGTCCATGTTACGTCAACAGGGGCCTAATTATACCCCAAACCGTGTTGGCTATGATTTTGTGACCGGCGGGATTTGGGTGAATGCCATCAGACTGGTTCAGCTTTGGTATACCCCCTACGTCTTCCAGCAGAAAAGGAATCAGGATAGCTTTGTTTTTGTCGGCCAGTTCCTTGAAC
>DATHAW010000551.1:0-1924 GCA_035296465.1 Spirosoma sp. | reverse complement strand
TTCGTCCGAACGGGGTACAGCCGCGACTATTTTCTGGTAGGACAGTGGTTTCCGAAAATTGGTGTCTACGAGTCGGCCGGAACGCGGTACCAACCGGTCGGACCGGCCAAACAGGGGCAGTGGAACTGCCATCAGTTTCATGCGCACTCAGAATTCTATGCCGACTATGGTGTTTATGATGTCAACATTACGACGCCGAAGGCGTATTGGGTCGGCGCAACGGGCCTGATGGTGAGTGAAAAACCCGGCCCCGCGAATACCAAAATCACGCGCTGGCATGCAGAAGATGTCGTGGATTTCGCGTGGACGGCTTCACCGCATTTTCAGGTTGTTACTGAACAGTGGAAACGGCCGTCGGGTGGCACTGTCAGGATTGAACTGCTGATGCAGCCAGAGCACCTACATCAGGCTCAGCGGCATATAGATGCAACCAAAGCAGCCCTTGCCTACTTTCATAAACACCTCGGCCCATATCCCTTTCCCAACCTAACCGTTGTGGATCCACCACTACACGCCAGCGGTTCAGGAGGGATGGAATACCCTACGTTTATTACGGCTGGAACGGCTTGGTTTGTACCCGGTGGTGCCCGCTTTCCTGAACTTGTAACGGTGCATGAATTTGGTCACCAGTACTTTATGCAGCTGCTGGCCAGCAATGAGTTTGAGGAGGCCTGGCTCGACGAGGGCTTCAATCAGTACTATGAAGGGCGGATCATGGACGAGTGGTATGGCCGTCGGTCGTCACAAATAGACCTGCTGGGCTTCAGAATGGGTGATCTGGAAAGCTCGCGCGATCAGTACGTGCATCGGGATAACGCGGCAATAGGCTCATCGTTCGGCAATACGTGGCAACTGCCCGAAGGAGAATACGGCGTGCTGACCTACTCCAAAACCGCAACCTGGCTCCGAACGCTGGAAGGGCTGGTAGGCCGCCGGGTGATGGACGAAATCATGCAGACGTACTTCATCCGGTGGCGGTTCAGGCACCCCAATGCTGACAGTTTCATTGCGATTGTCAATGAGATTGTGCCAAAACGATTAGGTAACAACTGGCCGGGTATCGGATATGGTCCTGATATGAACTGGTTTTTCGCGCAGGCGCTTTACGGTGACCAGGTTGTCGATTATCAGTTAAAATCGATCAGGAATACGAGGCAAAACGGTCGGCAGCAGTCGATTGTAACGGTTCAGCGTAACGCCGATGGGCAAGTGCCCGTGGAGGTTCGGGTTCATTTTGATAATGGGAAGGAGCAGACGCTGTTCTGGGACGGCAAAGCCCGCCAGCGCCAGTTCACACTCACCCAAAATGCAGACATGGTTTGGGCCATTGTGGACCCGAAGCAGAAAATATACATGGATACGAATCTGAACAACAACAGCCTGACGCTCGAACCGTCGTCGGAGCCGGCGGCTAAGTATGCCACGAAGTTTTTATTCTGGGTCGAAAACTGGATGCAGTGGCTGGCCTGGCTGGCCTAGGGGTAACAATTTTTTCTTTATTGGTAAACGAAGCACCTAAGACAGTGATTTGTTTATCATACCAAATGCATTAGCTAGTGGAAGGTCGTAGCAGCGTTTAAGAAAGCAAAGTGAGTTCTATTAAACCAGCCATATTAAAACGTAGTGGGTGAAGTTGCCCATTTTGGCCGGTTAGTGATGTATTATCCCGTTTGTAAAATCCCGATCAAGTGAACTTTGCAGAAATAAACGACTTACTGGTAAGTAACTTTGGGCCAGAAGCCTTCTCTGTCAATACTACCAATCCACAGCCTTACCTGACTGTTCCGGTTGAGCATTTGGTTGAACTTTGCCAGTTTCTGCGCGACGATGACCGGCTTTTTTTTGACCTGCTGGCCTGCGTGACAGCAATTGATAACGGACCGGAAGTAAACACGATGGAAGTGGTTTATAACCTCACATCGAT
>DATHAW010000550.1:0-1508 GCA_035296465.1 Spirosoma sp. | reverse complement strand
TTTGGGACGTGGTGTCTGATAAGAGAAACAGACACTACGTCCCAAAACCGTTTTTAACCCACGTAAAAAAAATAGCATCTTTTTGTGTAACCTCTCCGAATTACGGCGGTTTCCACGCCAAATTCCTTAACCCCATTCCAGACACACTTGAACGCACTGACGGACAATGCCCTGATGCTTCGGGTCAAGGCGGGCGATCTGACCAAGATGGGCTTGCTCTTTGAGCGGTACCATCGTGAGCTTTTCGGCTTCCTCTACCACATGAGCGGACGGCCCGATGCCAGTGAAGACATGGTGCAGACGGTGTTCTACCGCATGTTGAAATATCGGCATACGTTCACCGGCGATGGTGCCTTCCGAACCTGGATGTATCACCTGGCCCGCAACGTCCTGATCGATTCCGTTCAGCAGAACAAGCGGTCGGCCCATCATTACGATGTATCTGAGTATGCCGATCGGATTGGGGGTGGCACAGCGGCCGACGAATCGCTGCAAAAGGAACAGGAACTGGCTCTTCTTGGACATGCACTAACTCAACTAAGTGCCGAACACCGCGAGGTACTGGTGCTGAGCCGGTATCAGGAATTGAAGTACGAAGAGATTGCCCGGATTCTGGACACAACAGAAGGAGCCGTAAAAGTGCGGGTGCACCGGGCTATGAATGCCCTAAAAGCAATTTACCTGAACATTGAACACGAACGATAAACCAATGAACTGCGATAGCGCAAAAGCCCAACTTCCCGACTGGCTAAACGACGAACTGTCGATTACCGAACGGACAGCATTGGACGCGCACCTCGCGCAGTGCCCCGCCTGTCGGCAGGAGCTGGCAGCCACACGGCAGGTATGGCAACTGATGGGTGCCGTATCAACGCCGGAACCCCGCCCCGAAATGCGTACTCAGTTTTATGCTATGCTCCACAGCTTCGATGAGGCAGAGCAGGCCGATCAGGAAACGTCCTGGGCTAAGGGCTGGGAGAGGTTCCGTCAATTGTGGACGCCCCGATTGGCTGGCCAGGTGGCCTTCAGTATTTTGTTATTGAGCATCGGCCTGGTGGCCGGTTACTGGATGCAGGATCGGCGGTCGGCTAACGTAGCATACCAGCAACGGATTGACACCCTATCGACGCAGGTACAGGAAATGCGCGAAATGATGATGCTCTCGCTGCTCGAAAATCCGTCGGCAACGGAACGCCTGCGGGCAGTAGGGTACACGAAAGACCTGAACGACGCCAACGGCCGCGTCATTGACGCCCTGCTGACGACACTTAACAACGACCCGAACGTAAACGTCCGCCTAGTTACGCTGGAGGCCCTCGCCGAATTGGCACATGATCCTCGGGCGCGGGAAGGTCTGGTGCAGTCGCTCACAAAGCAGGAATCGCCCCTGGTGCAGGTAGCCCTAGCCGACGTAATGCTGAAACTACAGGAAAAACGCTCACTTAAACCGCTCCGCCAAATGCTTCGGCAGGAAGGCGTCAACGACCTAGTGAAAATAAAAATTGAGC
>DATHAW010000549.1:0-3860 GCA_035296465.1 Spirosoma sp. | reverse complement strand
TCAACTGCGCGAAACCATCGTCCGGCGATCCGACGCAGCCGGGGCTGAGTTTTTTGTTAACGCGGGCCGCACCGACCAGCGCGGGCTGGAAGCGCAACTATCCTACGATTTCGTAACGGTGTCATCCGGCACTACAGGCCTTCTTTCCCTGCTCCGGTTCTGGAACAGCCTGACCCTTACGGACTACCGATTCCGGGATTATCAGCAGGGCACCACTGAGCTCTCGAATAACCGACTACCGGGTGTGGCCCCCACTACATATGTGACGGGCCTAGATGCAGAGACCCGAGCGGGGTTGTATGCTCACCTGACTTATCAGTTCCTGAACCCGTTTCCGCTCAACGATGCGAACACAGTCCAATCCATTCCAACCCAGTTGTTACAGGCCACCCTTGGTTTTCGCCGGGCACTGGGCCGGCACTGGACGCTGGACCTGTATGCCAGTGGCGACAACCTGCTGAACCGGACCTACTCCCTGGGCTATGACTTGAACGCAGTAGGCAATCGGTTCTTTAACGCAGCCCCCGCCCGTAATGGCATTGCTGGTCTGCGGGTGAGCGTGAAGTGGTAATTAGATGGTACGGTTGATACCGTTATTACTTGCCTACCGCTGATTAACTATCTATAGGGTGAGAATCAACGTTTATACAATTCGGTAAAACTCCTTGCAACACGGGTAAAATCTAGGGAATTAGGCCAATAATTGCTAAATTCCTAGCAATACCGATCTCTAACAACATCTGCACACGCTTTATTTCAAGTGCAATTTGATAGCCTTCCAGTGAAGTTATTTCTGGTGTCGATTTTATCGGTGCTTTTACCTGGACTTCTGCTTTATCATTCTCACTATTTCCCTCTGATGGCCTCTGCTTCTCCTGCTGTGGCTCGTTGCATTACTCGGGAAACATCAACTCAACGTCCTTTATTCAATTATTTCGATTCTTGAGTTCCAGCGATCGGTCGATGCATCGACTATTCTTGAGGTGTGTTGTCAATTTGTTCTCCTTCTATTAAGGCTTCTTCCATAAAATGCGGACTTATCCTATTTCGTAAGGCCATAACCGAAAGCCGATAAACTAACTAAAGCGAATTGCAATAGCATCGGTTTCAAAACAATAAAGGAACAACTTATTTATCATAACCTATGACTAATTGGCGTTTTAGGGTTGCCAATGATTTTTTAAAATCAGCAAACTGTCAATTTATTAATATTAAGTTTCTACCTGATGAATAGTTACAAGGCCTTTAGCAATGGTGAACAGAATAGCCACCATCCGTGCCCATGCTAACTATGCATCCCGGTTGTGGTTACTTATGGGTGCAAATAAGCAGCGCGAATTCAGGTTTTCCGTACCATAGTATCTTAAGGCTGTTTTCAGCCTGCTTCGCACAAGGGCCAGTAGGTCAAGAGTTGTAATAAAAGTCGCTTAAGAACGCTTAAATCAAATTTTTTAGCTTGGAAAGAAGACGCCTGTGAAGTCCGTATCAGCAGAGGAAATATCCGATTCATATCATCTACTTCTCAGCATAGAATACCTGTACTGTTTTTAGCATGAGTAAATACAACAGTCACACATCTTCCGTATTTATCTGGTGGATCACAAATTAATTTTATGATACTATAATAATTCGCATCAGAAACCGTAACAATCAAACACATGAAAACCAATAAGATAGTCAGTAAAAGTGAGGCTTTAATTTACAGTAAAATACGCTTTATTTCTAATTTAGACACCATCCGGATCGAAGCCGGCTTTATATCTATACCTGGTACATGACGATTACTGAACCGATCAACGAGCAATTCTGAAGTAATTTGATTTGTTGCATTATAAACGTACATAACGGCTGGTCCAGAAAGACTGGTAGGAGAAAACAAAAAATATAGTATAGCTTTACATCGTTTATTACCTATTATACCGTCTAAAAAAATGAAAGCATTATCATTGAGTTTCTTTTCCTCCCAGGACAATAGTGAGTCTAAAAAGAAGGCTGCAAAGGCAGAACCCAAATCTGCTCCGCTAACGGGTTATCTCTCCCCCGCCGGTAAATTAGTTTTTCCGGCTAAAACGGTCAGTCAGTTAGACTTCAATCCCGACACGACGAGTTTCAGAATCGGTACGCAGGAAGGCAAACGAAAAATTAAGTCGCTTTACTTAGTTCCTGTTGATGAAAGCGCATCAGATACGTTTGATATGGTAAAAGCAGCCAAAAGTTACACTATTTCGCTGGCTATTATTTTACAAAAAGGCGGTATTGACTTTGCCAATACGAAATATACGTTTACCATCAAGTCCTTTACCTACGAGGGTGGCGTATCGGGCTATGAGCTGCAGTTAAGCGACGCGGCCCCTAAACCACCATACACGGGCAAACCACGCGGGCGTAAACCCAAAACCGATTAAGTCAGCACCAGACCGGCTACCCTATTTGGCAATGGGCTGTCCGTACTATACAGCTATCGGCGGTTAAGCATTAAGTTAAGTCCAGAAAGAGAATTATAGCACCAGTTAGTTTTTATCAGGCTGTCTTAGAAATCTTTTGCATTTGAATCTCCCAGCCGATCACATTCGCCTGCTTTTTGGTCTAAAACTTCGCCAGTTGCGACTAGATAAAGGATTATCCGTTAGCGAACTTGCTCAGCAGTCGGGTTTGTCTGTTTCTTACGTAACCGAGATTGAGAAAGGTCGAAAATACCCCAAAGCCGATAAAATATCGGCTTTGGCCAATGCCATGCAAGTTGATTATGACTCGCTGGTATCACTCAAACTAAGTAAAAAATTAGAGCCTATTTCCGATTTTCTGCGCTCTAAATTTTTGACCGAAATTCCGCTCGAACTGTTCGGGATCGACCCCTCCGATCTGCTCGAATTACTGGTGGAAGCACCGGCCAAGGTAAGTGCCATGCTCCGAACATTCATGGACATTGCCCTTACCTATAATATGAGCGTCGAGCGGCTGTACCTGACTATGCTGCGGTCCTATCAGGAAATGCACGACAACTATTTTCCCGAAATAGAAGCCGATGCCGACCGGTTCCTAAACGAATTTGCTGGGCAGGGGCAGGTGATGAACGAAAGCCTGCTGACAAACCTGCTAAAAATGCGTTATGACGTTCGCCTTGAGTGGTTCGACCCGCTCACCCAGCCCGAACTAACGGCGCTGCGATCTGTATACAGACCGGGGAAAAAGACACTGTACCTTAATGCGAATCTGTCGGCCGGGCAGCGGGCGTTTATTCTGGCGCGGGAAGTGGGTTTTCAGTTCATGACCCTCAAAAACAGGCCGTACACGTACTCCTGGGTTGAAGCAGAGTCGTTCGAGCAGATCCTCAACAACTACAAGGCATCCTATTTTGCGGGGGCCATCCTGATCCGGCGCGATGCGTTAGTGGCCAAACTAACGGAGTTGTTTGCCCAAGACACGTGGAGCAACGAAGCATTCCTGGAATTGATTACGACGTTCGGGTCTACTCCCGAGCGGTTCTTTTACCGGTTAAGCAACGTTTTGCCAAGCCACTTCGGCATCGATCAGTTGTTTTTTTACCGATTCAATCACAGCGCCGGACAAACCACGTTTCAGCTAACAAAGGAGATGCACCTGTCTCGGCAACAGGGACCACGGAGCATTGTGGATGAGCATTACTGCCGCCGGTGGATTGCCCTGACAATCCTGCAGGAACTTCAGTTTTTGCAGCAAAATAAAGGCTACAACGGTACGCTCTGCCGCGCCCAGCTCTCCGAATATGCTGACGCGGGGCAGCAGTACCTGATCATTTCGGTTGCCCACCCATTTCAGGCGCAGACCGGCCGCACCGGCGTACTGGAACCGGCCGCCCAGCAGAATATGAGCGTGTCGAT
>DATHAW010000548.1:0-5785 GCA_035296465.1 Spirosoma sp. | reverse complement strand
CGAAACAAGCCACTCTATCTATGCGTTTATTCGTGATAAACGCATAGATAGAGTGGCTTTTGAGAATCCAAGACCAGCGTGTAACAATGGTTTAGCCTGGCTATCTATAAAAGGTGTAAGCAGGTAGGAGCGATGTTGAATATGAGGGTTTATGCGCTAATAAATCAATTAACATCTATAGCCAATTTAGAGCAACTTGTTAGTTGGACATTCATCCTAGCCTATTACTGGCTCTGCAAGTAACCGCAAATACGTAGTATGTTGTTCAAATACATTAATAGTCATATGCATTACCCTTAATAGCTGACCTATGCCTTCACAACAAATGTATATTTAGCTAATTGTTTGTCGCCTTTTCGCTGGATACCCATTACTAAAGCAGGGTCAAAAATGCGGTCCTGCTGGTTGTGTGGTTCGTTAGGAAAAAACAATTGAGTAGTTAATACGCGCTGATTAGGTGCCTGCACCTTTACATGGAAGTGACGCGTACGACCCGGATACAACCCCGGTACCAACGTTTCCAATTGAAAATTTCCTTGTTTGTCGGTGTATTGATGGCCGCGTAACCGGTAGCCCTTATTGTCGTATTCCCCCTTATCGTCGGCCTGCCACCAATCGAGCAGTACATTGGCTACGGGTTTGCAGTTCGTGTTGAGAACCCGTCCACTAATGACAATCACGGTTCCAGCCATTTGCTGATCAAGCAGGCTGCTACGTTCGGGCGAACGGGGTGAAAAAAACGGTCCTTCTTCCATCGGTGGCGTCGGTTCGTCATGGTCGTCGCAGGGCGGTGTGGGCTGCAACGTTTTTGGTGACTGGCGCCTAACAGCCGAAAAGAAACCTATCATGGGCAATGCCATTAGCAGGGCAAAAAATCGACGTCGGTTCGTGTCCATTACAGTAGGGTTTAGTCTGTTTTAGAGCAAATTACGTATAAATATCTGTCCCGTGCATATTGATATAAGAAGTGACCGTTCTGTTTGGCATTGTATCTAAATAAGCGGTTGTTTTATTTATTAATTGCCTGTATAGCAGCTAGTTGTATGAGCCGTAACTCGAACCAATCGTCATAGGGGGATGTTATTGTTTTATACTACTCAACTAGCCTTTCATGCCTGACTTCAATCCCAGTATTATTCTATATACCGCCGATGCGCTGAACGATAGGGGAGAGGCCGTAATTGCCAGTTACCCCGATGCCGAAACGCTCGAAGTAACCCAGCATAACCGGTTGCCTGAACTGGGTATGAACCATTTTAAGGTCAAATCGGACGTGCTGGTGCTGGGTAAGCTTAAATCGAAGGAAATTAAATGGAGTGGCCGGAGTTCAGACTACATTGCCCCGAGTCTGGCCAATGGCTGCTTCGGTGGCTGTGCCTACTGCTACGTTGACCGGCATAAGCGGGTGAATCCCATTACGCTCTTTACCAACGTAGAAGATAACATTGCAGCGGTAGACAAGCACGTTATGGCGTTGCCCTGGACCAAGCCTGCCAACCAGACAGACCCGACTTTCTGGACGTATGACATCGGCTGTAACTCCGACATTTCGGTGGACTACAGCCTGTCTGACGGCATCCGGCAGGTATTTGAATTTTACCGCGATCACCCTCGTGCGAAGGCAACGTTTGCCACTAAGTTCGTAAACCACGATCTGCTCGATTTCGACCCGAAGCGTAAAGTGCGCATTCGGTTTAGTCTGATGCCCAGTCACGTTAGCAAACTGGTCGACGTTCGCACAGACAGCATTGAGAAGCGCATTGTGGCCATAAACGACTTTTACGACGCGGGCTACGATGTTCACGTTAATTTTTCCCCCGTTATTGTATACGGTGGTAAGCAGTGGCGGGATGATTACCGCGATCTGTTCCGGCAACTGGACGCTGAGTTACGGCCGGAGGTAAAAGCGCAGCTACAATGCGAAGTGATTTTTCTCACACACAATCAGGGACAGCATCAGGCAAACCTGGCCATTAATCCAAAAGCGGAGGAACTGCTGTGGGTGCCGTCGCTGCAGGAAAGTAAGGTGAGTCAGTTCGGCGGCTGGAATATCCGTTATGATCACCAGCTTAAAAGCAAAATGATCGATGTATTCAGCCGGATGATAAAGGAGGAAGTACCTTGGTGCGGAATTAGATATATTTTCTAAAGAGAGTTGTCTGATAAAGGAGTCAACTAACCTATTTATGGTTGGTTGACTCCTTTATCGTAGGGCTTAGTCTACGCTATTAGCGTTTTTCTTTGTCCCACTTTTTTTATCACTGGGCTTCTCCGTGGTTTTCTTTGTTGTGCGCTGTTTGCTGCCACTCTTTCCGGCTTTGCCTTCTTCTTTCTGGTCTATATGGCTGTTGCCGCCACCCGTCTGGGGCGAGAGATACCTGATGAATAGATTCATGGTCGTGAGTTTTTAGTTAATTTGTTGGTGATAAGTCAGTGTTAAGGTAGCCGGGCTGATTTTATTTGCTGTTTTTCGAGCCTTTTGGTCGACCTGGATTATCGTGTCGTCCGTCGTCTGCGTCGGCTTTCTTTTTTGGCCCGGTACTATTGGCACCGCCTTTCCTGCCTGCTTCTGCGTGTTGTTCGGGCGAGCCGCCCTGTACGCCTTTACCATTTTTTGGACTTGCTGCTTTCGTTGCCATAAAGGTTAAATGGTTTACTGGCCATTGCTGCCGTTGTAAATGTCAGGGTTAAACCATCTATTTACCAGACTGTTGCCCGAATTGAGTAAATGGCCCGGCATGGGTGACTCACAAAGAAGCAGGCCGAAAACAAGAAAAGTTTGGTTATACCTTCCTGTTTCCGGCCTGCTTCTTTGCGGGTCTTGTTTTTTTAATTGCTGCTTCCACCTTTGGAGCCGCCCCCTTTAGATCCACCCGTTGAGCCACCAGCGCTGCTGGAGCCTTTTTTGCTGCTCTTATGCGCCGTTGAACCACCACGGCCAGTTCCTTTTTGACCGTGTTGCGTACCATTATCCTGATTACCCGTAATACGCTGTCCTTCGTACTCCTTTTCTACTTTCTCCAGAGTTTTGTCTGCCATAAAGTTAACCAACCCGCGTTGGTGATTAGTGTTTATTCGGCTAACTAACCAGAATCAGGAGACTGATGTTTGCAAAAAAAGAGCCCCCTACCCAGGGAGCTCTTTTTTTCATGCGTTAACCAGTGGCCCCCGATGTATGGGCGGTAAGCGTTCATATTCCTCCATCTCGAACAACCGCGACCGAATCATAAACCGGACACCCATTGGAATTTCGAGCGAAAAACTCGCTCCCCGGCCCCGTGTTACGTCAATGGTAAGGTGCGTATGTTTCCAATACTCAAACTGGTCTTCCGACATCCAGAAATCGCACTCATCAATCTGGCCGAGCAGCACGTCGGACTCACCAATAATGAAATCGCCCTTCGCAAAGCACATGGGCGAGGAACCATCGCAGCAGCCACCGCTCTGGTGAAACATGAGTGGTCCGTGTTCAGCGCGTAACTTGCTGATAATGTCACTCGCCGACGGTGTAATGTCAATGCGGGACATGAGTTGAGTTGTCATACCGGGTAGCGAAAGCGTGAAGGAACGAATGTCGGAACAATTCCGCTCTTTCACGCTTTCGCTCTTTCAGAATTGGCTAAAAGAAACCAAGTTTGTTCTTACTGTACGAGATCAGCAGGTTTTTAACCTGACGGTAGTGGTTGAGCATCATCAGGTGGTTTTCCCGCCCGAAGCCCGACTTCTTGTAGCCACCAAATGGGGCGTGGGCCGGGTAGTCGTGGTAGCAGTTGACCCACACGCGGCCCGCCTGAATCTGGCGGGGAATCGTGTATAACTCGTGGGCATCGCGCGACCAGAAGCCCGCGCCAAGCCCATAAAGGGTGTCGTTCGCGATGGACACGGCTTCATCAGCGTCTTTGAACGTTGTTACCGACAGTACCGGCCCGAAGATCTCTTCCTGAAAGATACGCATCTTGTTATGTCCTCTGAAGATCGTCGGCTGGATGTAGTATCCTCCCTCCACGGTGTCAGCAGGTCCGCCACCCGTTAAGACTTCGGCCCCTTCCTGCTTACCAATGTCGATGTAGGACAGCACTTTTTCGTACTGGTCATTGCTGGCCTGCGCACCCATCATTGTATCAGGATCGAGCGGGTGACCCAGTTTGATGGCTTCCGTGCGCTGAATAACGCGCTCCATAAACTTGTCGTAGATATCTTCGTGAACCAGCAACCGCGACGGACAGGTGCAGATTTCGCCCTGGTTGAGGGCAAACATCACTGCTCCTTCCACGCACTTGTCGAAAAACTCATCGTCGTGGTCCGCAATGGATTTCATGAAGATGTTGGGCGACTTACCCCCCAACTCCATCGTAACCGGAACCAGGTTTTCCGAAGCATACTGCATAATTAGGCGACCCGTAGTAGTTTCGCCCGTGAAAGCTACCTTGTTCACCCGCTTATGCTGCGCCAGGGGCTTGCCGGCTTCCGGTCCGAAACCCTGGATGATATTTACAACGCCGGGGGGAATGATGCCTTCGAGCAGTTCAAACAAAATGGCAAGCGACGTTGGCGTTTGTTCGGCGGGTTTAATCACTACGCAGCAGCCGGCGGCCAGCGCCGGAGCCAGTTTCCAGGTAGCCATCAGCAGCGGAAAATTCCAGGGGATAATCTGGGCTACCACGCCGATCGGCTCTTTGATGATCAGCGACAGCGTGTCGGCATTAAGCTCGGTTGCTGAACCTTCTTCAGCCCGGATAACGCCCGCAAAATAGCGGAAGTGATCGACCACCAGCGGCAAATCGGCCGCCATCGTTTCGCGCAGGGCTTTGCCGTTCTCGACCGTTTCGACGCGGGCCAGAAACTCCAGGTTCTTTTCCACTACGTCGGCAATTTTGAGTAATATATTGCTACGTTCCGTCGCTGAGGTTTTCCCCCAGGTTTGAAATGCCTTATGCGCTGCCTCCACGGCCAGATCGACGTCGGCCGCTTTGGAGCGGGGCATTTTGGCAATCAGGCTGCCATCAACCGGCGATTCGTTATCAAAATACTCACCTCCGACGGGTGGTACCCATTTGCCACCGATGTAGTTATCGTAATGAGACCGGAACTTAGGCCGGTTAACGTGGGGCTCTACGAGTTCAAGCGTTTCCATACAGACGAAAGGAGGTTATTGATTAGTTAATTGACCACAACTATTGACCAAATCTTAAAATCAAAAGTAAGCAATCGTACCGCCTTTTTGCACAATGCTATCAAAAAATTAAACTTTAGTGGTGATGGGGTCTGCCACCTCAATGCTAAGTGAGAGGGCAGGTGGTTGCTGAAGGGTCTGATAGATAACGCAGTAGCGTTTGGTGAGTTTGATGAGTGTTTCGACCTGTTCAGATGTGGCATCGGTGTCGAGGTTAAACGTCAGGCGAATGGTACTAAATCCCACCGGGGCGTCTTTAGCCACGCCGAGCGTTCCCCGAAAGTCGAGGTCACCTTCAGCCTTAATTGACCCCTGGCGCACGGTGATGCCGATGGCAGTGGCCACGGCTTTGAGCGTTACGCCCGCGCAGGCCACGAGCGCTTCGAGCAGCATATCGCCCGAGCAGGCTAACTCGCCGGTGCCACCGGTGGCTGGGTGCAGGCCCGCTTCAACGAGTGCGCGGCCCGTACTGATGTTGCAGGAAACCTGATCGCCCAGCCTACCCTCGGCCCGAAGGGTGACAAGAGCGGTGTTGGGATGGCTTTGGTACTGTTGCTTAAGTGGCGCTTGCAGGGATTTGAGTTCGTCGGTTGTCATGTGCGTGTAAATAGT
>DATHAW010000547.1:0-6082 GCA_035296465.1 Spirosoma sp. | reverse complement strand
CTGAATTTACTAAGCTGGTTTAGTCGTTTTTGGGTGTCCTTGTTATTAATACCCATGCTCATATTTAGTTTCGATATACGGTTGGATCGCAGCTACGCTTACAGGCTTTACAGTACTAGCGTTTATGGCTGTCATGATCTTTCTGATTAGGAGATCAAGACATAAATAAGCAAAAAAGCCGTCTCTGCAGTACAGAGACGGCTTGTCACTTTTCACACAATGCCTTTCTTTGTTTAAAAGTCATAGCCCAATGTTAAGTAGGCAATGGGCTTGCTGACAAATTTATCTTCGATGCCCCACGCATAATCGAACTTCACAAAATAACCCAGCAGCATTGTCCGAGCACCAGCACCGTAGCCGATCAGAAAGGGGTTTTTATAGTTGGTAACTACCGCCCGGAACGGTATGCTACCCCCCCCTACGATCTCCGTATTTAAACTATTCTGCTGACTAAACGGCCCGGTACCCGTCCAGGCGGTGCCAACATCCGTGAAGGCCACCAACTGGAGATTACGCAGAAAATTAGACGTAATATTTCCCCGGTACAGGTAGCGAACCAGGGGCAGGCGGAGTTCTGCGTTGAAGAGCATATAGCTATTACCCGTCAGCTTGCCCTGGCGGAACCCACGTAGCGGTCCGGCAAAATCAAGGAAGAACACATTCCGATAGTCGCGTTGAAACTCGAACGGAATGGTATTTGGCACCAGCAGCGGGTTCGACGCTATCGGCTCCTTCTGGTTCGAGCCGACCCAGTTTTCCATACCTCCCAGCGTACTCTGCTTTGGCGATGGACCTCCCGACTGGCTAAACGAGAAACGAGTTGCTAGAACTAAATCCCGGTGAATTTTCTGATAATGCCGTAGGTCGAGCGATAGCCGCCGAAAGCCCTGCGATGCGGCCTGCAAGCCCGAGTACTCCTCAAACCTGAGCTTAAGTCGCGTGCCCATCAGCATGTTCATGCCATTGACTTTCGTATTGTCGTAGACAAACTCCCCTCGAAGTCCGGCATAGTCCGAAAGCCGGTCCGGCTCGGCGTAAGTAGCCAAATCAATGAGCCGGGTAATGGCGTAGAACGGCGATAAGGTGAAGCGGCTGTTGACCGAAATGGGGTACGAAGCCGAGAGCGCAAAGCGGTTGTAGCGGTATTTTTGCAGTAAACCGGCCTCCGACGCTTCCACAAACATAGACTGTCGATCCATGCGCACACCGTAGTCAATGCGGTGCGTCTGATTTGTGTATTCGGCAAACAAATCGGTGTTGCGCAGCGAGGTTGTGATGAAGCCGCCCGCCCGAAGCGTATGGTTCTCCAGCAGATCGGTCAACGTAACATCCTGATAATAACCAAATCCTTTGGCAGACACCGGATCAACGCGCCAGCCGGACGCAGCATCGTTAACGGTAAACATACCCTTGTAGTCGAATGGGCCACGAATCGTTATAGTCTCCCGACGGCGGCTGCGTGGCAGCGTAGCCGACAGGGTGGGCGTTGTAGCACTGGACCGGCGCTGGCGATACTCAGCCGCTCGCAGCACCTCCGGATCGAACCGGTAATTATCGGTGTCCACCTCGCCGGGTTCCAGCGCTAGATTCGTCGATGGATTAGCCGTGGGTGTTGCGGCCGTACGGGAAGAGTCGGCCAATGTACTGCCAGGAGGTCTGGTTGTGTCAGCCGGGGCCGCCTGCCGATTGGCAGTGGTAGTACCCGGGCGCACAAGACTACGACTGCGGGGCGTAGGCGGTGACTGAACTGACTGCGTCAGGTTCAGTTGAGAGCGGAATCCGATGTATTCATTCCCATTTTTCAGACTGCTGTAAACGAAACCGCCATTGGCAGCCGTCAGGTCATACAGGCGTATACTCTGTGGGAAGGCAGTTACCTGCCGGATGTCCTTTGTTTCTGTTTCGAGCCGGTATAGGTTGGAAATACCGCCGGTTGTATTCAAGAAATAAACTGTCGATTCGCCAGCGACAGTGGGCTGCGTAGCGTAGGAAAGTGAGTCGGTCAGGCGCACTACCGACAGGTCGCGGGCGGCACCCTCGTGTGAGAAAAGACTTAGTTGATCGCGAATGGCTTTATACGTCCCTTTGTCCACACCCAACGTATCAGCCAGTCGGTTAGAGCTGAAAACGACCGTTCGGGCGGTGCGTCCCACAAACTGCGGGTAAAGGTCGTCATATAGATCGTTGGTCAACTGCTGGTACGATCCCCGGTTAATGCTGTACAGAAACAAGTCATTTTGTCCCTGGCGGTCAGCACTCAGAATCAGGCTGCCACCGTCTTCCGATGCATCCATCCAGACTACCTGCGACAGGCCGGTAACCAACCGCCGAAACTCCTGTTTAGGTCTTTTTTCAAAGTTGGCAAAACGGTACAGGTTGGTTTTCCCCTGCTCTTCGGTCAAGATGAGCAGGTTGTTATCCCGCTGCCAGGCCACTAAGGGCGTTGAGGTTCTGGTCGACTGTCCATCGAGCCGGTAACCGCCCGTGAGCACCATTGTTTTTTTGCGGGTTGTTGTATTGACAACCTCCACATTGAATTTACCGTCGCGCATGACGGCATACGCAAAAAACTGCTTGTCGGGGCTGAGCTTTAAACTCACCAGCGACGACTTGTCATCGGCCGACCCTATCTTGATCTGAAAATCGTCGGCACCCGCCTGGTACGACTGTGCAACCGTATTGGCCATACCCGCGTAGTAGTCGCGCCAGTCGCGCAGGAACCGGTTATAAGAGATCCCGAGCGTACTGGCAATGCTGCTTTGCTCGTTGCGGATAATGCGGGTCAGGTTTAGGATGTTCGATACGTTGTCGCGGCCGTATTTTTGAACGATATAATTCCAGATAGAATGGCCCACGCGTTCGGCTTCAACCCCAGACAAGAGCCCCGGTTTTTTGACCGGTCGGGTAAGGGCCACGTCGCGCATGTAATCATCAAGCTCTTGGCTGTTTCCTTCAGCAATATAGGCTGCTATACCGGGCATGAACCAGTCGGGCAGCGTGAGCAGCAACGAACTTTGAAGGGCATCTTTGAGGCTGCCGCCATAGAGCATGTCATAGACAAACAGCATCGAAATATCCCGGATGATCTGTCGGCGAAAGCTGATCTGGTCGCCCGTGAAAGCCAGTTCGACACGTGACTTGGACAAGTCCAGTTCGCGACTGGTCAGCCCACCCTGCGCATTCAGTCCTATGTTGCTCTGGGCCAGTTCCCGGGGGGAATTGAACAGGAAAATTTTGACCCGGTTATAGGGAGTATACCCCAGGAGTTCCGTGATGCGGTCAAACTCCGACTCGGCATACTGCGCGGTCAGGTTAGCAATCTGGTTGCCCCCCTGGTAGTAGTATATCTCGAAATTTGCCGTGCGAATCGTCTTCCACTCGAAGCTTCGGTACTGGATGCGGTTCTTTCCGAACCGTTCGAGCGACGGGTAGTTCTGCGCCATGGCCATGCTCAAAGCTCCCAGCCACAGGCCTAACAGCAATAGGTATTTATTTCGCATAAGATGAGATAAACGCTGGCAGTCGATTACCGGACATGGGACGGAGACGTATCATGTTTCTGGTCAGGGTTTAACGTCCGGCAATCAACCGACACTATTCAATAATTGTATAACGAAACGCATCGGCTAATATTCGCTTCCGGCTCCAATTCTTCACCATCTAAAAGGTGCCGGGCAAACTGCTCGGCCAGGTACGGAGCCAGCGAAACGCCTTTTGTGCCCATACCCCCAAAAATACCCACAGATGGATGAGCCGGATGCAGCCCAACAAAAGGCCGACGGTCTTTAGTTGAGGGCCGAATACCAGCCTGTTGTGCCACCACCCGGTAGGGTACAGTGAGGATAGACTTAACCTTCGATTCTAAAAACGCCCGACCATCGTCTGTTGTTTGCCAGTCGAGATCATGCCAGGAGTAGGTTGCGCCGATTCGAATCAATCCGTCCCGAATGGGCAGGATAAACACGCCCTGATTAACAATGTTTTTTATCGAATAATTTTCGGCAACTGCCGTCAAAATCTGCCCTTTCACGGGGTTGTAGGGCAGGTAATTGAATAGAGCATTGTCCTTACCCTGTACCCCATCACAAAATATTACTTTATTGAACTGAACGCCCTGCCAGGCTACTTTTTTATCACCAATCAGCAGATCGGCATCCAGTACCCGTCCTTCGTAGTACTGGTTTTTACGGATAAAATAGCCTTTGATAATCCGAATGTATTCTGTCAGATCCAGCCAGCCGCTTCGGGTCACCTCCAGACCCCCAAAGGGGTTATTTATGCAACAATCATACGGTTCTCTGGTAGTAGGCTGATAGACATATTGCTGTACGGCGAGGTCAGCAATGAGCGCCAGATAGTTGGTTTGCTCAGCTACCGAGCGGAATGGACGGTAGATGGATTTTGGATGAAAAAACTTAACGCCCAACTGCTGTTCGATACCGATATAGAACTCGTGCAGAAATGGAAAGAGATCGTCTGCTTTCCAGGTTCGGACGAGCTTACGGCCCGTCAGCGGGTTCACGATGCCGGCCGCCACCGCCGATACCGAAGGCAGAACCGGATCGTCGGCTACAATAACGGAGCAGCCGCGCTGGTCGAGTGTCCAGGCCAGCACCGACCCGGCCACTCCCTGCCCGACAATGAGAAAGTCGACGGTCATGGATTCATAAATGGAGACTACCGAAGCAGTCAATCATTTCGATAGTTTTTTTCTCCTTATCCGGTGCAGTTCTGACAGCCGCCGGTCGGCCTGCTCAATGACCCAGTCCACCTGCTCTTCAATGGTCATGTGCGACGTATCGAGGAGCGTTGCGTCGGGAGCCTGAACCAGTGGACTTTCGGCGCGGCTGGTATCGATTTTATCGCGCTTTTCGAGATTGCGAATAATGTCGTCCAGGTTAATCATCTCGCCTTTGGCCAGCAGTTCCTGCTGTCGGCGTCTGGCCCGGATTTCCGTATCGGCGGTCATAAACACTTTAACTTCGGCATCAGGAAACACTTTCGTACCAATGTCGCGGCCATCCATGACCACCCCCCGCCCACGACCCATTTTCTGCTGCTGCGCCACCATGGCCCAGCGCACTTCGGGGATGGCGCTCACTTCGCTGACGATGTTGGAGATGTACATCTTGCGAATTTCTTCTTCAACGTTCAGGCCATTCAGGCACGTTTCATTACGGCCGGTTCGGTTGTTGTGATTAAACGAGATATGGAGTTGCTCAAGTGCCGATTTCACCTCGTTCTGGTTGGAGAGCGCTACGTGTTTTTCGATAAAAAACAGGCTTACGGCGCGGTACATAGCCCCGGTGTCGATGTAGCCGTATCCCATTTGGGCGGCTACAGCTTTGGCGGTTGTGCTTTTACCACAACTGGAGTACCCATCAATGGCAATAACGATCCTCGGCATGAATGAATGTCCGCCGAAGCGGTAACGTTTCGGCAAATTAACCACAAATTCGGCTAACACTGAACAGACGTGGTGTTAACCGCCCCAACGATCAGCAACCGTTCGGGCTGGCGATCAATCTGAACTGGTGCCAGTTCACCCATTTTTGTGTTCGGCCCGGAGCAAACCGAAAATGTACTCATCTACGTACTGATTGTTCTTGATGGCAGCTTGCCGCAGAATAGCCTCCTGCCGAAAACCGGCCGCTTCGAGCACCCGCATGGAGCCAATGTTACCGTCGAGCACACAGGCAAAAATCCGGTTTATCTGAAAATTATCAAACATATAACCCGTCATGATACCCATAGCCTCGGTCATGATGCCCTGCCCCCAGTACGCTTCGCCGAGCCAGTAACCAATTTCGGCATTGTAGCGATAGATATCGTCTTTGACCGTGAAACCAATGTTACCCACCGCCTGCCCGTTTATCTCAATGGCCAAGTTGTTCGGCTGCTGATACGATTTATTGGAACGCACCCACGAATGAGCATCACGGGGGGTGTAAGGATACGGAAAAAAATCGCGGACATTGTTCCAGATGTTGCGGTTACTGGCGTGGTGGCACAGCGACTCCTCATCCCCTTCATGCCAGGGGCGAAGGCGACCCAGAGACAGTTGAAAAGTGGTTAGCGTAGT
>DATHAW010000546.1:0-3837 GCA_035296465.1 Spirosoma sp. | reverse complement strand
ACGACAGCCTTTAAATCAGACGTAGCCAGGATGGACGACCTTGACGAGCTTTTTACAAAGATTGAACAGCAGTTTGGCGGGTTAGACATTTTATTTGCCAACGCAGGCGTATTCTTAGGCAGTTCGCTACAGGAAAGCACTGAGGAACTTTACAACCAAACATTCGACATTAACGTAAAGGGAGTGTTTTTTGCCATCCAGAAAGCCGAGCCACTCATGCGGGACGGTGGGGCCATTGTTATCAATGCCTCAACCGTAATTCATGCCGGAATGCCAGGCGCGTCACTCTACGCTGCCTCTAAAGCCGCCGTACGCCAGTTGGCTCGTAACCTTAGTAATGAACTTGCCGGACGTAACATCCGGGTCAATGTAGTCAGTCCCGGTTACACCCGCACCCCAATTATTGGCCGGGCTGGCTACAACGATGAACAGGTCGAAGGTTTCTTTACCCACGTTTCCGGTGAGTTACCGATGCGTCGGCCAGGGCAACCCGAAGAGATCGCCAAAGCCGTGCTGTTCTTAGCCTCCGACGAATCGAGCTATGTAGTGGGCGAAGAATTATTAGTCGATGGCGGCTACGGCACGGTTGGCGCAGCGGGGGTCGTCCGGGGGTGACTGATAAAGGAATAATAGGTAGTGGACAATGTGTAGCGCAAATAACCGTATTATACAGTGTTCATTATCTATTATTGACGTATGCCCCGTCCCCGCGCCTTCGATGAAACCCTTGTACTTGACCGCACGCTGAACCTGTTCTGGCACCAGGGCTACGAAGCTACGTCTATGCAGCAATTGGTCGACGCGCTTGGCATTAACCGGGCCAGCCTCTACGATACGTTTGGCGATAAGTATCAGCTATACCGGCGGGCGCTGGATTATTACCGGCAACAAAACCACGCAGCCATTAACAGTATGCTCAGTCAGGCACGGCCCGCCCCTGACCTGATCCGCGAACTGTTGGAAACGGCGGTGACGCAGTCGGTAACGGACTGCCAGTCAAAAGGCTGTTTTTTTGTAAATTCATCGGTTGAACTGGCTCCGCACGACCCCGAAATTGCTCAATTAGTACTTGACAATCAGCGCACGCTGGAAGCGCAGTTGGAAACAGTTATCCGGCGGGGGCAAACCGAGGGAAACATTAGCCCCGTGCACAACGCAACCGATCTGGCCCGCTTTATTTACAATACACTTACCGGGCTTAAAACTACCGGCAAAAGCAACCGCGATGAAACCGCTCTGCGGAGCGTCGTGACCGTAACGATGGCCAGTCTGACCGCTTAATCATCCGGGCCGATTGACCAGCCGGTTGAACGCCGTCAGTACCACGCTGACTACCACTACGTGCATCAACTCTAAAATCACAATCAGACCAGGCGGGGCATTAGGAATGCTTATCGGGCCAACAAATGAAACGGCCAGAATAGCGAGGGCAATAATCGTAAAGATTCTGAGGGGGCGCTTAGTGAAGCGATTGAGCACAGCCAGTAAAAGCCCACCTGCAATAGCGGGCATAAATGAAAAAATAAGTACGGGCACGATAGTTAAAGGCTGCCCCGTATTGGGAAAGACGAAATCCGTGGGAATGGTCCCCGTTGCGCTGCCAGTGTAAAACAGGACGGCGTTAATGGCCGCGGCAATCACGCCTGCGAGCGGGGCTCCGGTTATGAGTTTGCGGGTATTGACCCAAGTTGTGGGTAGCGTTGTCATTTGGAAATTTGTTTAAAGAATTACGCCTGGGTTGCCGTAGTTGTAATGCCAGTTAATTGCTCCGACTGCGTCCACACATACTGTTGTCTGTCCCGGTCGAGCCGGTCAGCGCGGGGCGTTATCGATTTGCCTTTGCGGTCAACTAACACCGACTGGTCGGCAACCGGATGCTTCCCGATGGCGATGGCCGCAACCAGCCGGGCATATTCGGCAGGAGTTTGCGTAACCGGGCGCATCAGAAACTCCATAACAGCCATCAGGCCCCGCAGGAACGGACCACCATTGCCCCGACGACGAATATCCGTATCGACAATTCCCGGATTCAGAATATTTATATGAATACCTTCATCCCGGTATCGCCCGGCAAATGCTAAACCGTAGTAGTCATTAGCTGCCTGCCCAACGTTGTGGCCCGTGAAGCTGCTGGCCGTTGCGGGCAGTGGAAAGTTAGCCTCGGTCAGCGTAAGTGGCATGTTGGCCGCTGCTACATGAACAATTCGCGGTTGCTGCCCATTGCACAACAAGTTGTGGAGCAGGCCGTTGATCAGAAACCGCGACAGATAATTCGTAGCCAGACTACGCTCAAAGCCCTCGGCAGTTTCTTCGCGTTTGATAGCTAAAACATCGGCTGTATGCACAACCACATCGAGCGTATCTACCTGTGCTCTGACAGCATCTGCCACCCGGCGCGTCTCGCTCATCAGAGACATATCAGCCTGAATGAACTGACCACTCAACTCAGCCGCCAAAGCTTCTCCGACAGCAGGATTGCGGCCCACAATAATGATCTGATAACCGACCTGAGCCAGCAACCGAGCCGTCTCTTTTCCGATTCCGGCTGTCGCACCGACGAGTAGCGCTACTTTCTGTTTCATTGTATCATTGATTTATAGTGTAACAGTGTTTTAAGACAGGTAAAAAAATAAAAGGCTATAATCCTTTTATAAACCGGCTGATGGCATCTTCGACCAGTTGGTCAAAGCGCCCTGCCTGTTCGGGGTGGCAGTCGTGACGGGCTAAAGCGACAAATCCCTGCATCATCGCAAACCAGTGCATAAACACTGATTCTATCCTATCATTGGTAAGTTGCTGTAATACATTCTGAATCTGACGCATCCCCTCAGCGGCTTCATCAGCGGCATCGTGCTGGCAAACGGCCCCGTCGAGGTTAAACATAAGTGCGTATCGTTCAGGGTTTTCCCGTGCGAAATGCAACATAGCCAACGATACGGCTTTGAGTTGTTTTTTTGGTCTTCCTTCACGCCCGGCCAATGCCGTCAGCTGGGCATCGCATAGCTGGCGAAACCCTTCACGTTGTAATTCAGCCAGAATAGCATCTTTGCCACCAAAATAGTGATAAATCGCAGTGGTGCTGGTCTGAAGCCGGTCGGCAATCTTCCGGGTAGACACGCCTGGCCAGCCTTCCTCACCTGCCAGCGTAAGCGTATGACGGAGAATATCAATCTTCAGATCTTCCTGATAACTGGCTTTGCGGGACATACTTTTATAACAGTGTTATATTTCATAAAAGTTCAACCCGCTCAAATTCGTAGTCCCGGTCCACTTTGCAGATGCGTGTTTTGTAGGCTTCGTACCAGCGGTCACGGCCAGTTTGTTGGGCAATCAGGTGCTCGGCGTGTTGCCTCCAACTACGTATCGCACTCAGGCTATTCCAATAGGACACGGTAATGCCCAGCTCATTTCGCGCCGATTCAATACCCAGAAAGCCGGGTTGCCCGTGGGCCAGTTCAACCATACGGTCAGCCATGCTGGCGTAGCCCTCATCGACGTCAGTGCGGACGGACGAGAAAATTACGGCGTAGTAAGGAGGTTCGGGGGTTTGGGCGATCATCAGACGGACGGATAGGATTTTAGAACCCCATCCGTCCGGTAAACATACCATAAAAATTAACCCATTAGCAGCGACTCGGCCCCATCGATCCAGATGGGCGTGCCCGTAATGTGTCGGGCGCGGTCGGAGACCAAAAACAAAACCAGATCAGCCACCTGCCCACTCGTACCCGGCTTACCATCGGTAAGAGGGATGCTGCCTTCGGGAAACTCAACCGGTTCTCCAGCCTCCTCTGTATTGCGTTTTTCGGTGCTTTCGTCAATATTCGTTTCAATAGC
>DATHAW010000545.1:0-3503 GCA_035296465.1 Spirosoma sp. | reverse complement strand
AAACGATTGTCCGCTCAGTACCCGCCCATCAACCGGAATTCGCTCTCCGGGCCGGACAACTATTGTTTGACCAACCGACACCTGCGCTGCTGGCACGTCCTGTTCTCTGCCGTCAATCAGCACCCGTACCGTTTTAGGTTGCAGGCCAATAAGTTTTTTAATGGCTGATCCCGTGTTCGATTTTGCCCGCTCTTCGAGGAATTTGCCCAGCAGAATGAAGGCGATAACAACGGCCGCTGCTTCAAAGTAAACGTGAGCTTCCAAACCCTGACGCGTCCAGAACTCCGGATAAATTGTGTTGAACGTACTAAATAGAAACGCAATGCCCGTAGACAGGGCCACCAGCGTATCCATGTTGGCCCGTCCGTGACTGGCTTGCTTGTAAGCGTTTATGAAAAACTGCCGCCCGAAACCAAACACTACCGGCGCAGTCAGGAACAGCATCGTCCAGTTCAGCAGGTGGTGATCGACCGCAAAAAAGGGCATCACTACCATACCCAGCAGGACAACAAGACCAGCCAGAACAGACGCCCCGATGGTTTGACGTTTTAGGGTTTTGTAGCGACGCTGCTGCGATGCTTCCTGCTGCTGCCGGGCTTCGGCTTCATCCTCAATAACGAGGTCATAGCCAATTGACTGCACGGTTTGGCGAAGTGTTTCTGCGGTTACCACAGTCGGGTCATACTCGACCCACGCCGATTGGTTAGCGTAGTTAACGCCTGAGTCACGCACTCCGGGCGTTGCTTTTAGCATGGATTCGACGCTGACGGCGCAGGCCGCACAACTCATTTCCAATACAGGGAACGTCTTCTTTATAAGTTTATCCCCGGTTTTCTTTTCCGATGTCAGGCGCTTCTGCGCCGGGGTTATTTTTAATGCTTCCATGACTGGTAAACAGGGGCTATGTGTGCTCCCATCTTTAACAACAAAAGTAGCGCCCTCGGCGTGCAGCGCTGTTACAGAATATGGGTGGCGTTGTACAAGATTTAGCGATACGTCCATTAGCCTATCCGCACCGCACAGCCATATTGACTGTCACGGAGCAGGCCGAACGCTTATATGAGCGTATTAAATAGCAAAAGCGGCTTCCTGGGTTGGAAGCCGCTTTTGACCAATCTAGCACAAGACATTCTTACTTGGGCTTGCTAAAAAATGCGGGGTCGACGGTCGGGTTAAACGTAATCTTCGTCAGTTTAGCCGTGATCGTACCGGGCATGCCGGGGGCCGTAATGTCGCTGGTAAATGGCACCATGATGCCTTCTACTTCTTTGTAATCTGTAAAATTGGCGGTTGTTTCGCCTTTTTGGCCCTGCACATCCACGGCGCCTTTGAAACCCTGCAACTGATACGTAGCGGCATCAAGGAAATAATTGAACACACCCTCAGGACGCGTTACCTTGAGGTTATATACATCCTTGCCGTTTTGCTTTTCCTTGCCCACCAACACGTAGGGATACTTATTGGTTTTCAGGTAAGCCAGTTGAAACATGTTAGGTTCAGTTGTGCCTTTGGCCTGCTTCATGGCGTCGGCGGGCAGATCCTGCGGGGTGGTTCCGCCAGACATGGGGTTAATCATCCAGCCTGAGTCACCGTCGATTACGTTGGTAATTTGCTGGCCCATTACAGAAATATCGCTCCGAACCGATTTGCCCACTACGTAGGCCGCCTTGGCCGTTAGGTCCATACCCTGAATAGACATGGTCTGCTCGTACTGCATCGTTTTGATGGCCGCAATTTTATCGGCTCCACCCAGCGCTGCTACGTGTTTGGTAAGAACTTCGTCGGCCGTTTGCGCAAACGAAAACGCTGGTATGGCTACGAGAGCAACGAGCGCGATGAGTTGTTTTTTCATAAAAAATAGAATCATTAATCTCTTCAAAGTTAACGAACTCAAGACGTAAGGTTATACAAATGAAGGATGAATTCTGAGAAACCAGTTTGGATCATACACCTATGGTTGTGGTAAGCTGTTTATCGGCTTGCATGGCTGACGGGTGTTCTTTACCTTCATCCGTTGAAACGTTTTAACCGCCTGCTCTCGAATGCTGACAACAACCCGCGTCAAACTGTCCGTCATGATGTTTCTCCAGTTTTTTGTGTGGGGAGCCTGGTACGGTCAAATGAGTAAATACCTGCTGACCCAGCTTAATGCGTCTGGCGATCAGGTTGGAAATGCGTATGCCGCTTTCTCGCTGGCCATGATTGTGGCTCCGTTTTTCGTGGGCATGATTGCCGACCGCTATTTTGCCGCCCAAAAAGTTCTGGCTGTTCTTAACCTGCTGGGGGCTGTCGTTTTGTATTTCATTACGCAAAACACCAACCCCGATAATTTCTTCTACCTGATTCTGGCTTATTGCATCACCTTCGCGCCCACGCTTGCCCTGACATCGTCCATTGCCATGCAGCAGATGAGTAGCCCCGAAAAAGAGTTTCCGGGAATTCGGGTGCTGGGAACCGTGGCCTGGATCGTAGTGACAAACATCGTTGGTTACTACGGATTCGGCGATAAGGTGACGATTTTTCAGTTGTCGATGTACTCGGCCGTAGTGCTGGGCGTGTTCGCGTTCTTTCTGCCCGACACCCCGCCTAAAGCCACGGCCTCAACGTCGTTCTCGCAGATCATGGGGCTGGATGCGTTCAAATTGTTTAAAGATCGTTCGTTCGCCATTTTCTTTCTTTCGTCGGTGCTTATCTGTATTCCGCTCTCGTTTTACTACGCGATGGCAAACCCCTCGCTGACCGATGGCGGGATGCAGAATGTTGAAAACAAAATGTCGCTGGGGCAGGCGTCCGAGGTTATTTTTATGCTGCTCATCCCGCTGGCCTACACCCGTTTAGGCGTTAAGAAAATGCTTATTGTTGGCTTGGTGGCCTGGATCGTACGTTTCATCTGCTTCGGCACGGGTGATGGTGGCTCCGGCGAATGGTTGTTATATCTGGCTATTATTCTGCACGGCGTCTGCTATGATTTCTTTTTTGTGACGGGTCAGATTTATACCGACAACAAAGCGGGCGACAAGATAAAATCATCGGCGCAGGGGCTGATTTCACTCGCCACCTATGGCCTTGGTATGGGTATTGGTTCCAAATTGTCGGGCATTGTGCTCGATATGTACACGCGCCCAGATGGCAGCAAAGACTGGCTGTCGGTCTGGCTGGTGCCGGCTGGCATTGCTGCTGCGGTGCTGGTAGTATTCGTATTGCTTTTTACCGATAAAAAGAAGTCCATACCAAACGAAGGTGAGTTGGTGCCGGGACCGCTTTAGCCAATGATGCGTCATAGCGTGATGAGCAATGCAGGTTAAAGGAACTGCACTCATCACGCTATAATGCCTCATTCATCACTATAAATGCAGCTAATTTCTTACAATCTTAATGGTATCCGGTCAGCTGTCCGTAAAGGATTAGCCGACTGGCTTGCTCAGCACGAGTTCGATATACTTTGTTTTCAGGAAGTAAAAGCCACGGCCGACGTGGTGGACCTGGCTCCATTCAAGCAGTTA
>DATHAW010000544.1:0-3450 GCA_035296465.1 Spirosoma sp. | reverse complement strand
TGAATGATAACCATTGACCACGCATGATTAGTAAATGGATACGCTAAAAAGTTGGAACTCCATTTACTGTTGTGTATTTAAAACTCAGCTTCTGGCTGGGATACACGTATTTGAAGGCACTTTGGCACATAAGCGCTGCCTCATGAAAACCGCACAGAATCAGTTTCAGCTTGCCCGGATACGTATTAATGTCGCCAATGGCGTAGATGCGCTCGATATTAGTCGAGTAATCCGTAGTATCGACGCTGATGGCCGCCTTGTCGATGTTCAGACCCCAGTCGGCAATAGGACCGAGTTTAGGCGTCAGACCAAAGAGCGGAATCAAGTTGTCGGCTGGCAGGCTGGTCACGGTTTTGTCTTTAGCCGTAATATTCACCTCCTGTAGATGCCCGTTGCCGTTAATGCTCGTGATGTTCGATTGAAGCACGAGGTTAATCTTACCCTTACTTGCCAGTTCAAATACTTTTTCGGCCGAGTCGGGTGCCCCCCGGAACGTATCGCTGCGGTGGACAAGCGTCACTTCTTTGGCTATATTGGCCAGGAAAACCGTCCAGTCAAGGGCTGAGTCGCCCCCACCAGCCAGCACCACGCGCCGATCGCGCAATTGCTCGGGATTCTTCACCATGTAGGCAACGCCTTTACCCTCAAACCGCTCCAGATTCTCGATTTCAGGCTTGCGCGGTTCAAAACAACCTAGTCCGCCGGCAATAACGACGACCTGACAATGCACGGCTGTGCCGTCGCTGGTCGTGATAATGTAAGAACCGTCCTCCTGTTTCTCCAGTCCTTCAACCCGTTCTCCTAATGAGAACGTTGGATTGAACGGGGCAATCTGCTCCATCAGGTTATCGACCAGCGTTTGGGCATTTACGGCCGGAAAGCCTGGAATATCATAAATTGGCTTCTGAGGGTATATCTCCGAAAGCTGCCCGCCCACCTGCGGCAGAGCGTCGATGAGGTGGCAGCGCATTTTTAGTAAACCAGCTTCAAAAACGGCGAAAAGCCCTACCGGACCTGCGCCAATGATGCCTATATCTGTGGTAATCATTATTGTATATTTCGTTGTTCAACTATCAGTCAGAGGCTGTAAATGCCAGTGAGATTTGCAGTATACCGTCATTAGTAGAACACTCTGATTAGGTGATTAATTCGTTTGCAAAGGTAGCCATTGATCAGGCCAGGGAGTTATCACAAATCGTGATGAGGGATAATAGGAAGGAATACATTGGGTTGCACCGTTACTAATACAACGACGGTCCCAGCGTACGATTCTTGATAAATCGTACGCTGGGACCGTCGTTGTATTAGTAAGATTTATTTAAGCTAATCAATCAACCGAAACACGCGGTTCCAGCGGATCTTATGCCAAATGTCGACCGGAACCGGATCGATGGACATACAGACGAATACCGCTTTACCAACAATATGATCCTCAGGTACAAAACCCCAATAACGGGAGTCTTCTGAATTGTGGCGGTTATCACCCATCATGAAGTAATAATCCTGTTTGAACGTGTAGGACGTAATTGGCTCACCCTTAATTTGAACAGTAGTTGGTGTCACTGCTACCTGTTCATTTCCTTCATACCGTTCAATGACTGGCCCATACACGGCAATGGTCTGTTTATTAATTGGCACAGTCAGACCTTTTTTGGGCACTGTTAGTGGGCCAAAGTTATCCTGATTCCAGGCGTGGGCCGAACTGCCGTAAATCCCCTGAGCAGCCTGACCCGGTTGCTCGGTCATGGGGTTGATTGCTGTAACCCAGTCGAATTGTTTAAATTTCTCCATAACCTCATGGGTCATGTTGACCCTGTAGCCTACCAACGTAGCGGTTTTGGTCACAGGATTATACTCTTCAAGCGGCTGCCAGTTTATGAATGGCCCTTCGGGTGATTTAAAGTCGTTGACGATGTCATATTTTCGAAAAAACCGATCGTCCAGCACCTCCGTGGTTTTCACAAAGTAGGTTGTTTCAGATCGCTTAGGTGTAGGAAAAAGCCTTCCGTTGATATAAACCTGTTCCTGCCTAATCTCCAGTACGTCGCCGGGAATGCCAATACAGCGTTTAATGAAATTCGTTTTCAGATCGGATGGGTACGCAGGCTCGCCTTGTTTGGGTGGCGGATAATTAAACACCACCGCATCGCCATTTTTCACATGCGAGAAACCCGGAAGCCGATACACCGGCAATTGAATGGCACTGCTGTAAGAAGGAATGTCTGTACCCCAGATTTTTTGGTGCGTAAGCGGTACCTGCAGCGGTGTTTTAGGCGTACGAATTCCGTAATGTAGCTTACTGACGAACAGATAGTCACCCACCATCAGGCTATTTTCCATGGAGGGGGTTGGAATGGCAAAGGCTTCAAACGTTAGAAAACGGATGAGCGTAGCGGCTATAACGGCGAATAACACGGAGTCGAGCCATTCGCGAAGGGCGGATTTCTTAGCCTTAGGTGGCCTGGTGGATACTTTCGTTTTCCGGAACATAACTTTTACGCAAAATGAAGGCAGTTGAGGAGTTGGAACTGGGATGGTGGAAATATACGTAGCGATTATAAATAAAGAGTCTGTTTTACATTGGCGGTTCTATGCCTGGACAAAGTGCATGATTTTATACCCTTAGAGTAGAAAGTAGTCATTACATCCATATCAACTTGTTCCGTAGTCTGCCCTACGTACGCTATGATGAGTAACTTTAAATAATTTTAGTAGAAGAATTTGAAAAGTTACTAGTGAGAGAAGTGCCGTTTTTGTTTGGTGTTTTGGTCGTAGAATTAAAAAGGTAATCTACCATCACTACCTATGATAAGATTATACTTGATTCTGGTGCTAGTCATTCCCCTTATACATGGGTTCGCCCAGTCAAACCCACCCCCCGGTGGTCCTAATAAAAAGTCCCCGCCATACCTCATCGCTAATCAGTTTGAGCATCTGTCGGTTAAAGACGGGCTGTCTACTAATTCGGTAACTGATATTCTTCAGGACCGTGAAGGGTTTCTCTGGTTCGGTACGCCCGATGGCCTCAACAAATACGATGGCTACTCATTCACAGTTCTTCAACAAGATCCTAACAAACCTGACTCTTCTCTCCGAAGTAACAGCATTACGGCCATTTATGAAGACCGCTCAGGTAAGCTTTGGGTAACTACCGAGAGCGGGGTAATTGCGGGAGGAGGGGGCCTGCATCAGGTTGATAAACGGACTGGAACTGCTACGCCGGTACCCATGAAGGTGCCCTCTGAAGAGTGGAAACAAACACGGGGCATCTACGAAGACCATCAGGGTGTTTTATGGATTGGATCGTGGGCCGGATTAATCTGCTATAACCCCCATACGGGGAATTATAAGTTATACCCAACACCCCAAAAAAAAATATTCATCTTGTGTAGCCTTGAAGATGCACAACACCAAATCTGGGTGGGTACTTCAAACGGACTTTATCGGTTT
>DATHAW010000543.1:0-1982 GCA_035296465.1 Spirosoma sp. | reverse complement strand
TTCGACAGGGCGGCCCGACCACTCTCGCCATGCTCGGGAATGACGACCGTGTAACCCAGCCGCTCAAACAACTCGACTGCCTTCTGGCCAACTTCAACGTCGTTAAAATTGGTGAACTCGTCGCAGAACAGGAACAATTGCCCGGCCGTATGTTGAGCGTCATTTGCGGTCACCTTTTTACCATTCACACCGATTGGCTTATGGCTCCTGAACCACTGATTCAGGGTTGATTTGCCCATCAGAGGCATGGTTCGATCGGGGTGGAAACCGACGGCGCGGTTAGCGATACGTCGGAGGGAGGGCGTACCGAGCACACCGTTCCAGGCCCATGGAACAAGAGACGCTAGGCTAGATAAGCGGGCGAAGTTGGCAATCAGCCGTGACCGAATTGGCACGCCATGAGCCTCGTAGTAATGCTGCAAAAACTCGGCTTTCAGCTTCGATACGTCCACATTAGACGGACACTCGTTTTTACAGCCTTTACATGACAGGCACAGGTCATACACTTCTTTGATTTCTTCGTGGTCGAACCGGTTTTCCTTCGGCGAATGCGTCAGCATCTCGCGCAGAACATTGGCCCGCGCCCGTGTGGTGTCCTTTTCGTTGCGGGTAGCCATATAACTCGGACACATAGTTCCGCCTGAGGCCTCTGTTTTGCGACAGTCGCCCGAGCCGTTGCATTGCTCGGCATGCTGAAGTACGTTTTGGTCTTTATAGCGGAAATACGTCTTAAACTCCGGGGTTTGCTGGCCGGCTTCGTAGCGCAGGGACGTATCCATAGGGGGCGTTTCTACAATCTTGCCGGGGTTGAAAATACCGTTGGGGTCCCAGGTATGCTTAACCTGCCGCATGAGGTCGTAGTTATGCGGCCCCACCATCTGCGGAATAAACTCGCCCCGCAGCCGCCCGTCGCCGTGCTCGCCGGATAGCGACCCGTCGTATTTCTTAACCAGCGTAGCAATCTCCTCGGCAATCATCCGGTACTGCTGGTGACCTTCCTGCGTCTTGAGGTTGATGATGGGCCTCAGGTGCAGCTCGCCCGACCCGGCATGGGCGTAGTGGACCGAGTGCATCTTATGTTTCGTCAGAATCTCGTTAAACTCCCGGATGTATTCTGGCAGGTCGCGTACGTCGACGGCCGTATCTTCAATGACGGCAACCGCTTTCTCATCGCCGGGCAGATTTCCCAGCAGACCGAGTCCGGCTTTGCGGAGCGTCCAGATTTTTTTAGTGTCATCGCCAAAGAGCAGTGGGTAATGGTAGCCTAAACCAGCCTCACGTAGTTCTGCTTCCATTTGGGCCGCCAGTTGTTCGATCTCGGCGCGGGTGTCGCGCGATAGATCGACGACCAGAATAATTGGAAAATGGTCGGATGGGGTTTTCTGAACAAAGAAGCTGTTCAGGCGCTGTTCAGGGTTCGTATCCGCTCGTTCCAGTATGATGTCGTCAATGAGTTCGACGGCATATGGTTTGTACTTCAGGGCAACGAGCGTGGCCCGCAGCGATTCATCAATCGAATGGCAATGCACGCAGACCAGCCCGTTTTCTTTAGGCGGCAGCGGCACCAGACCAAGTTTGATCTCCGTCAGAAAACAAAGCGTACCTTCCGATCCGGCGATGAATTTGGCCAGATTAAACGGTTCTCCGCCCGCCGTAAAGGGTTCCATGTCGAGCAGCGCATCCAGGGCGTAACCCGTGTTGCGCCGTTCGATGGTCTTCTTGGGGAAGTTGCGCCGGATTTCGTTCTGATTAACGGGATCGGCCAAGATGTTGTTGGTGTTAAGAAGAATTCTGTCGGCTAATGTTGCGCTGCCATTCCGTCGGCTGGCTTCGCTTACGGCTTTGGTGAAATTCCAGCCGCTCATGCCACTAAATTCTGCTTCTGAGCCGTCGGCCAGCAAGGCTTTCACTGATAGGGTATGTTCACGGGTGGCTCTATATACCACTGAGTTAGAACCGCAGGAGTTGTTGCCCACCATACC
>DATHAW010000542.1:0-3693 GCA_035296465.1 Spirosoma sp. | reverse complement strand
TCGTGTAGCGTATAACCCCTGCTGGTCGATGTAAACAAGCTTTTTAGGATTCGGCTTACACTAAGCCAGACAAGTGAAGACGGTAAATAAACTGGTCAAAAACAAGAGTAAACGTTGCATTACCCAAAGGCGATTTATAATTCTCCTGAAAATCAGTAGTACAACAGTGGGTTTATCACCACTGATTAAGATGGACATTCAAGCATATGTCTGGTACTTTTAGACACTACCGGGCCGATATTACTACATGGGTATGCCACGGATGTAGTTGACAGAAAAAAACGGATGCGGTGATGAAAACAGGTGATTTTCACTGATCGTAAACAGCATCAAAAAGCCGCGTATCGATTCTCTTTGACCGGGCTATTCAGCCTACTAATTATTTCGGGTCTGTCGGAATCGGAATAGAAAAGTTAATTTCATTCCTCTTGTCTTGTCCTGACAAAACATAAGGAGGGTTTCGTAAACGATATTATTTATCGGCCAACATGGCCAAGCAGTTCACTAATATTAGGTTACGAATCCATTAAACAGCACACCTTGGCTTTTTATTGAACAAAATATACAATTGAGTAGAAGCGAAGCGTGTAGGGAAATAAACCCGTATGTCACGTAAGAAATTTACGAAACATACGGCATTGGCTATATAAAGGGGATTTGAATTCGTTCTTGTCGGAAAGAATGTAAGTAGTACCATCCTTCGACAATCAATCCTTTTGTGATGTAAGGATGGGAAAGACAATCGGCTTCTGATTGCTTCAGCCACTCATTTACTGTGTCTATAGTCCTCATCTGTTTCAGGTAGCTCCAAATTAGCTGGTTTACGGTCTTAAGCGGCATCCTGCTGTTTCGACAAGTTGATAGTTGAAACGACTTCGCCACACAGGGCGTATCTATCCACGCCGGGCGTTTCCACGCGGGGCGTATTATTCATTCCAATCCGGTGGGAACGCTTCTTTGGTAAGAGAATACGTCCGACTAATTTGCTTATCCGACTCTGCTTCCTATGCATACGTATCGTATTGATCACCAACTAGCCGCCAACGCTTGGCGAACCAGTCCGACAATATACATGAGATGGTCTGCCACAAAACCGGGGCTTCGGCACCTAAGTTGTTGTTGCCTTCTGTGGCTGCTGATTGCGGGCGGTCCAGTGGTACGGGCACAACATGGCCCCGGCAGACTCATCAAGCGTATCGCAAACCAGTTTATCCAGGACACGTTACCCCCTGCCCAACCCCGGTACCTGGTTTACCCCACCCTGGCTTATGCGCCCGAAACCAGTCTTGAAATGGGGTTGTTAGGGTTGTTGCTGTTCCATGCCCGCAATGATGTCGATCGGAGCCGACTGAGCGAGATTCAGGCCTTTGGCTTTGGCACCCTACGTGCGCAGTACGGACTTCAGATCGATAATTACGTCTACGGGTACGACGACCGCTGGGTGGTGCTGGGGCGCGGCCGGTTTCAGTATTTCCCGCTGTTGTATTACAGCACAGGACCCACCCGCAACGACAATGAACCCGCCCGAATCGAAGCCACTTATTTGCAGCTACGGCAACGTGCCCTGAAGAAGATTCGGCCCAATCTATTCGCCGGGGTGGAGATTGATTTTCATTCGCTGCTCGGTACGCAGTTCAACCAACCTAAAAACCGAGCTTATCCGCTTCCCCGTGGAGCCGATGGAACGACTAATCTAAGCAGTGGTTTGGGCCTGGTGTATGATAGCCGGCGAAATCCGTTGAATACCCGTCGGGGCTTCTATGGCGAAGTGGCTTATCTGCACTCCTTCAGCGGCTTGGCAAGCGAATACTCCTTCTCTAGCCTGGTGGTTGACCTGCGCCGGTATTTCCCGCTGGCCAGAGGGCAGGTGTTGGCCACGCAGGTGTACGGTCTACAAACTGGGGGCCAGGTACCATTTAATCAATTGGCGCTGATGGGGGGCGAGATGATTCAGCGCGGCTTCTACGCGGGGCGTTATCGCGACGGTAGTCTGTTGGCCGCGCAGGCCGAATATCGCCTGTTGCCGTTTCCCTTTAGCCGACGGTTTGGCGGTGCCGCCTTTTTATCGGTGGGATCGGTTGCTTCGGACTGGAGCCAGCTGCGCTGGCGGAACGCTCAGCCTACGGGTGGGCTGGGGCTGCGTTATCTGATCTACCCTAAGAAAGATATTTTCCTGCGCGTGGACGTTGGATTCACCCGTCAAGGGAGTGGGTTTTACATCTTCACTGGTGAGTCGTTTTAGGGGTGGTGCTTTGCAGTCTGGCCCCTTATCACCGGCCAGTTGTCCGCACGCCAATCTGCAACCAGGCTGCCGGGGCGGGTAAGTTTGACTTAGCGGCTTTTTGCGTAATGATTATTTCATTACAGCAGGCTGGAGAGGGAATAAAAATCCAGTTTCATTCCCGTTTTTCAACTTGCCCAGTTCCGGTCGGAATCGGACGTTTTTCTGAACGATTTTTATTAAACGACATTTCTTGACCTGAAACATTCATTTGAAGTATTCTACAGACCCAATAAATAGGCTTAACTACCCACACCGGTTGCCCGGCTTTTATTGAACCAAAACAGTCGGTTGAATAGAGAAGCGTATACGGCAATAAATACTTATTTCACGCAAGCAAAACGCTATGGCAACACTACTAGGATCTTTGTGAGGGTGGTTTGATCTAGGTTTGATCCTACCCGGCCTTTCACCTTCGGCGCGCTGTCTCGCTGGATGACCCTTTCGGCAACACGGCTCTGTCCGTTTAAGGAGCAACCCAGAAATATTTTGGATTCCCATAAGCGAGGTGCTATCAGGCGTGAAAAGCGGGCATTGTGCTGGCTAGCGGGCGTTAACCAATGGCCGGGGAATATATTGCCGAAGGGCCGTCAAATACTGTTCGCTGAAAAGAACATTGGAGAACGGGTTCTGACTGGTAATCAGCATCCGGTCACGCATCCCAAACGGCTTGCCCGGCCGACCATGGCGGTAGATCAGGCCTGCCTGTTTGAGTTGGCGGGCAATGTGGCGGTTAAGGGGTCTGCCCCTCATGACAAACGTTTCGATGTAAAACTCTTCAAAACCCGAGACGCAATTGACGGTGTACCCCCCAAACGGATGGTTTTCCCGCGGCAGCGTCAGCAGTAACGCCGGGGCGTGGCACACCAGCCCAAGGGGTTTCTGGTGGTCGGCAAAATGGCGGAGCAATAACGGCACAGTGGGGTTCTGTCGTAAATCGACCATCAACCCCTGCCCACCCGGCACAACCATACCCACAAACTCGTTGGCCCGATGCAAGGCTTCTTCGAGCGAAATGGGGTTACGAAAAGCCGGATCCTGCGTGACAAATTGTTGAGCCTGGGTGCGGGTGGAGTCCTTGCCATGCCAGTATCTGGCGTTGAGACTCTCCTGATCTATGGGCGACACACGGCCCTGCGGAGTAGCAAACGTTACCGTGTAGCCCGCAGCCGTGACCGCCTGGTAGGGCAAATAAAATTCGCCCAGAAAAACGCCCGTACCCGCGTATGTTTTGCCGTGCCGGAGCGGTAGCGTGTCAGCTGCGCTCATCACGAAAAGCACCCGGGGCGGCTGTCCCTGAGCAGCCACGACTCCACTTAGCAGGCCGGCCGCCAGTAATCCAATTCGTATCATTATCGTTATGCGTTTAGTATTGGCTACAAAACAGCATTAAAGCCGACGCCCAATCCTTT
>DATHAW010000541.1:0-4006 GCA_035296465.1 Spirosoma sp. | reverse complement strand
ATGCAGTCACTTCATCCGCTTGGTTAATGATTCAGTACCTTACTTTCTAACCGATGAAAATTGCAATCGTTGGCTGTGGCAACATGGGAATGGCGTTTGCCAAATCGTTTGTTCAGTATGATCTGGTAAAGCAGGATAACCTGCTGCTCATCGAAAAAAGCGCTGATCGTTCAGCGGCTCTGCGGACCGAGAAAGCGGGCGTTGTGGTGGACACCATCAGCGAACGGGTCGGCGAGGCAGATTTAATTATTCTGTCGGTGAAACCGCAGGATTTCAGCAGTGTTCACGAGTCTCTGCGGGCCGTTATCCAGCCGGGTCAGGTGGTTTTGTCCATTATGGCCGGTATTCCCATCGTGCAGATTCAGGACAAGCTTGCCCACCCGCTCGTGGTCAGAGCCATGCCCAACACACCCGCCATGCTCGGGATGGGCATCACCGGGTTTACGGCCGCTAAAGAGGTAGATGGGACAAATCTGCGCCGGGTCGAGAATCTGATCAACGCTACCGGCCGCTCCATTTTTCTGGAAGACGAATCCATGCTCGACGCCGTAACGGCTCTCAGCGGCAGTGGCCCGGCTTATTTTTATTACGTAGTGAAAGCCATGATCGACGCGGGCAAACAGATGGGATTTGATGATGCCGTTTCGGCCCTGCTGGTGAAACAAACAATGCTGGGTGCCTACCACCTCATTAACACCGCCGACAAATCGCTGGACGAACTCATTAAAGCCGTTGCGTCAAAAGGGGGCACTACCGAAGCGGCCTTGCGGGAGTTTGAAAAAGGCACTTTATCTGAAACGCTGGTGGCAGGAATCAAAGCTGCTCAGGCCCGGTCAACGGAACTGTCAAAGGCATAAGGCAGGGAATAAGTCTGCTTATATCGCTAAATCCCGGAGTTCAAAGCACCCTACAAACCGGTGTAACTGAACGGCGTAATCGTCCGCAGTTCCACCTTCACAGCGTCTGGAACAGTAAGACCATCAATGAACCGACGCATGGTTGACTCAGTAATTTGCTCATTGGTGCGGGTCAGGGCTTTCAAAGCCTCGTAAGGCTGCGGGTAACCTTCGCGCCGGAGAATGGTTTGAATACCTTCGGCCACGACGGCCCAATTGTCTTCTAAATCAGCGCGAATAGCGGCCGGATTCAGTTCAAGTTTATCCAAGCCTTTAAGCAGCGATGTTAGGGCAATGACCGAGTGCGCAAAGGGTACGCCAAGACTACGTAGTACGGTTGAATCGGTCAGGTCGCGCTGAAGCCGTGAAATAGGCAGCTTGGCTGACAGGTGCTCGAACAACGCGTTGGCAATGCCCAGATTGCCTTCCGAATTCTCGAAGTCGATGGGGTTCACCTTATGCGGCATTGCCGAAGAGCCAACCTCACCTTCTTTTAAGCGTTGCTTAAAATAATTCATCGACACGTACGTCCACATATCACGGTCAAGATCGATGAGAATGGTATTCAGGCGTTTAGCCGCGTCGAGTTTTGCCGCCATCATGTCGTAATGCTCAATCTGCGTCGTAAACTGGCTGCGTACCATTCCTAAGCGCTCCACGAACATGTCACCGAATTGTTTCCAGTCTTCGTTAGGATACGCTACGTGATGCGCATTGAAATTACCCGTTGCTCCGCCAAACTTAGCGGCTGTTGGAGTCGCGATTAACATTTGTAACTGCTTATCAATCCGCTCGACAAACACGGACAACTCTTTCCCTAAACGCGTGGGCGACGCGGGCTGCCCGTGCGTCCGGGCAAGCATTGAAACGTCGTTCCACTGTTCGGCCATCTGCTGCAGCCGAACCAACACCTTTCGATATAGGGGCATTATTTCTGTTTCGAGCGCTTCGTCCAGCGAGAGCGGAATGGCCGTGTTATTGATATCCTGTGAAGTCAACCCGAAGTGGATAAACTCCAGATACGGCTCCACCGGTGATCCCATCAACTTCTCTTTGATGAAGTACTCGACCGCCTTTACATCGTGATTCGTCCTTTTTTCAATGTCTTTGATGCGTTGGGCATCTGCTTCGGAGAACGACTCATACAAGGCACGTAGGGCTGGAAACTGCACCGAATCGACGCCCGACAGTTGCGGAAGAGGCCATTCGCAGAGTGCAATAAAGTATTCAATTTCAATACGAACCCGGTAGCGAATCAACCCGTATTCCGAGAAATAAGGAGTGAGTGCATCAACCTGCCGCCGGTAGCGACCGTCGACGGGCGAGATAGCCGTTAGAGCAGTTAAGGTCATACTAAATCGAATGAGGATATTCTCCGGATGCTTAGAACGGATTCAGATAGGCACCCAGGCCAATCCAGGAGGTTTGCTGATTTTCGAACTGGCTATAGGGCCGGAATCCAGAGTAGCCTTCCAGCAGAAACGTCAGGTTATTTTGAGTGCGGCCCACTTCAAGGCCAATGCCACCGTGAATACCCGGCCGAAAGTCCGTTTGCTGCCACACTTTAACATCAACACCACCAACCAGCCGGACACCCCGGTCCGACGGTTTTTTGTAGTACACCCCAAGTTGACCACTGAGCCGCTTACGTTGTTCTGGCTTACGCAACACCAACCCCATGCCACCGTATAGCCGCCAGGCCTGTAGCATTCGGCTGTAAGTCAAATCCAGCAGTTCATAATTCACTGAATTGGGCGTAGGCGCCGTAATTCTGTTGCGGAATATATAATCATCACCCAGGTGCGACGACAGGTGATAAACCCGGAACCGGTAGGCATTGACCCCGCGCCGAACGTTATAAATGATGCTGATTTTGTAATCGTTGTTAATAATTCGACGTAGTGCTTTATTAAGCTTAGCGTCGTTGTAAGCTTCAAACTGCGTAAACGACGCCAGATCTAGCACCCATTCCTCGGCCCGGCCCGGCTCGGTGGTTCGGCGGTAAAAAGGCTTGGCAAACCCAAACGCAAACGGCACAATACTGCCTTTGTACCGATTGCCTTCGGTCATATAAACCGGCAGCACGCTTCCATAGGTTTGCGATTCGAGAGGGTCCAGCAGAATTGGGTCGAATAAATGGCCTTTCGGCAAAAACTCATGGCGAGCACGGCTCATGGTTGGTTCACTGCTTGCTGGTGCGGTGAAAACCGAATCTATTGGTGCAGATGCAGGCTGCCTTTCGCGATTCACCGGCTCAGGTCGTGGCACCTCCTTCACCGGCTCAGGCTTTGGCACTTCAGGCTCGACCTTCTCCACTGGTACAGACGGGGGCGTTTCCGGCACAGCCACCGGAACCGGCGGAGCAACCGGAACGCTGGCCATTTTCTCAGCTTTTTCCTGTTTTCGTTTCTCCCGTTTTTCTTTTCGGGTTGGCTCAGCAGCAACGGGTACCGGGGCCGGGACTGACGGCTGGCTAACAGGGGGCGCTGGCATGGCAGGCGGAGTGGCCGGAACAGGCTTCTGAACAGGTACGTCCCGAGCCTGCTGCTCCCGCTCCTTCGCTAGTCTTTTCGCCTGCTTCTGCCGCTCCTTTTCAGCTTGTTTTGCTTCGTACTCGCGTTGTTTCTGCGCCCACTCGGCCCTAATCTGGCGGTCGCGCTGTATTTCGCGGTCTATTTTATCTTTCTGTCTTTGCTCGGCGGGTGTCAAAACACGGGTGGCGGCTTTTGGTGGAGTGGCCGGTGCTTGCTGAGCCAGCGTCGACGTTCCCGCCAAAACACTCAGCATTAAAACAGACAGCAATTTCTTCATAAGGTCAGGAACGGGTCAAACCAGCGTAGTTGGCCTGATAGCATTAGATAAGGAGTAACACAGATGCTTGCTAACTTATATTGAGTTATTTACAAACAATGGCACCCAAAAAGCCTATTTACACAATGATTGAGGACAGCCAGTTACTGCTTCATGGCTGCGTAGTTTTTGTAAAAATAAGGGATGGTTTCAATGCCTTTATAGAAGTTGAACAGCCCGTAGCTTTCATTGGGGGAGTGAAGGGCGTCGCTGTCTAAGCCAAATCCCATCAAGATGGATTTAATTCCCAGCTCCTGCTC
>DATHAW010000540.1:0-3002 GCA_035296465.1 Spirosoma sp. | reverse complement strand
TCTTCCTGATGCTCAGCCACTTACCCCTAAGATATTGATTATCAGCTGTTTGCCTTGTTATACGGCTAATATTCTCTAGATTTGGGACTGCAAAGGTAGGCAGTTAGCACTTCTTTGTCAAGAGATGTCCAGAAAATAATTTCGGGTCCTGCTACCTCTATACGTCTAAGCTGCGCACATTCAGCAACTTAGATGATAAATAATGTTTAAAAATTTTTAATATTTTGCACCTAATAGATTTCAATCTTCCAGTTACCATTTTTAGCTGATCCTGCCTGGTAGGCCCTGAACCGATTATGTATTACGCGCTGTATATTGCATCTTTCTTTTTCCTATCTATTCTTATTGAATTGATTATATAATGAAGTTATTGCATACGGCAGACTGGCATTTGGGCAAGCGGCTTTATCGCCATGAGCTGACCGACGATCATATACGTTTTTTAGACTGGTTGAGTGATACTATAGAAGAGCGGGCAATTGATGTGCTGGTAATTGCGGGTGATGTTTTTGATACAACAAACCCTAATGATGGCTCAATGCAACTGTATTATCAGTTTTTGACCCGAATGCTCCCCCTGCAACGAAAAATTATCATCACGGGCGGCAATCATGACTCCGCCAGTAAACTCAATGCTCCCCGCGATTTGCTGCGTCACCTGAACGTTCACGTAGTGGGCTGCACCAATGGCAACTGTGCTGACGAGGTTTTGCGGTTAACTCACAACTCGATGGATCTCCTCGTTGCCGCTGTTCCCTACCTGCGTGATAGTGACCTACGCCAATCCATTTCAGGGCAAACGTACGATGACCGGGTGGAAGCCATGCGTATGGGAATCCGAAATCACTATGAACGTATCGCAGATCATTGTAAGGACCAGTATGTAGATGTACCCGTTTTGGCTATGGGACATCTTTATGTGAATGGTGCAACAGTATCAGAAAGCGAGCGAGAGATCCATACAGTAGGAGGGCAGGCAGCCTTCAGTTCTGATCATTTTCCAGAAGGGTTTGACTATGTAGCACTGGGGCATATTCATGTACCACAACGTGTGGGGCAAGGAGAGTCAGTACGATATAGCGGCTCACCCATTCCGCTGAGTTTCGGCGAACGCGACAACAATCATCAGGTGCTTGAACTAACGTTTACTGATGGCAAACTATGTCAGATTAAGCCACTCGCAGTACCGCGTTTCCGAACGTTACGTCAGGTGACGGGTACGCTTGATGAAGTACGTGAACGACTACAAACGCTGGATACCTCTGAACTGCTACCCACGCTAGTGGACGTAGTGGTGGAAGAGGACAGCGAGAGTTTATCCACTCGTATTCATTTTGAGGACCTGCAGCGCGATTTTTCTGATGCACCTTTCCGGATTGCTAAAAGCAGGCTCACGTTTTTGAACAAGCGGAAAGGGTTGGACGCGCTTTATACGATTGACACCCATCTACAGGATTTATCGTATTTAGATGTATTTACCCGCCGGTTGGATGCGTCGGAGGTAACCGATGACCTGCGCGGTGTACTGACCGAAACGTACCGTAAATTGTATCAATCGGTAGTAGAACAGTAGCGAAAAATCGATGAAGATTAAACAGGTACGCTTCAAAAATATTAACTCATTCTACGGTGAGCACCCACCTATTCAGTTTACGGAGGGTATTTTGGCTCAGACGGGATTGTTTATCATATCGGGGCCGACCGGTGCAGGCAAATCCACCCTGCTCGATATCATAACGCTGGCGCTTTTTAACCGGATACCCCGAATTTCGGATGGCGACGGCCGGGGACTTTCAAAAGAAAAAATACTGGCTGAAGGCTTAATTATTAATCGGCAAGCAGCTAATCAGCCCAGAACCCAAGCCTACGCCGAAGTAGATTATGAATTGAAAGGCAAGACGTACCGGTCGCGGTGGTCAATGGATAAAAATCGCAATGGCAACTGGAATGACTATGAAATGGAAGTGGCGCTGTTGCCAGAGGGTAAATTGTTATCAAGCAGGAAACGAGATGTTCCGGGACTAAACGCCGATCATATTGGCTTAACGTATGAGCAGTTTATTCGCTCTATTGTACTGGCTCAGGGCGCTTTCGACAAATTTCTAAAAGCCTCGGCGGGTGACCGAAGCAAACTGCTTGAGCAAATTACTGGAACGGATATATACCGAAAATTAAGCCAGCGCGCGCACCAGAAAAGCCGTGAGTTTGACGAACTGGTGCGGGATAAAGATCGTGAAGTCTCGCTGATTCATTTGCTATCCGATGAAAAAGTAGCAGAGTTGGTGGAACAGCGTAAAGAGATCGATAGTCGGCTGAAAAGCATTGAACTTGACCTGACGTTTTATCGGAATGAGGCTAGCCTGATTGACGTCATTGAGGCCGCCGAATATGAATTGACCCGATTAGATCGCGAAAAGACTAATCTAGTGAACCGTCAACAGGCGTTTGCCCCCAAGGCTGAGCAACTGATACGCCACGAACTGGTTGCCGACCTGGCTCCATTACTGGCCGATATAGCTAACGCAGAAACAAACCGCGAACGGGCAGCGCTAGACCAGCAGCAAGGCCAGAAGATTGTTGACAATCTGCAAACAGAGCAGCGTAACTTAGTCTCTCAGGCGAGACTGTTGACGCAACGACCGACTCTCTCCGAGCATACGTTCGATGCTGACCTCAACACCTTCCGCGACGAGGTGGTGGCCTTAACTCAACAACTACAAAACGAGCACAATCGGGCCGCTCAGCCCATTCAGGCTATTCGGTCAACTCTCGAAGCTGCTTCGCGCGATTGGTTTGGCCTCTTTAGTCCCAACGATCCAGTACAGCTTCTAATCCAGACAACGCAGCAAAAGAAAGTCATTGGCACGCAATTAGTGCAACTCGAGAACGATTATCCGCTCATGACACCAGAGCGTCTGGCGCAGGAAATTGAACGCTACGTTGAGCAGGCGACCCAACTGTCACGTTTGATTGAGCTCCAGAAACTACAGCAAGACCGGTTA
>DATHAW010000539.1:0-3596 GCA_035296465.1 Spirosoma sp. | reverse complement strand
TGTGCCCCGTCGACGTGGAACCAGAGACGATGCTTTTCGCAGAAGTCGGCAATGGCGGTCAGGTCGTCGTAAGAACCGGTGGAGGTGGAACAGGCACTGCCAATGACGGCAAAGACGGTCAGTCCGGCCGCTGTAGCGCGGCTGAGGTAATCGTCCAGCAGGTCGGTCCGGATCTTAAAGCGGTCGTTGGTGGGAATCTTGATGATACCCGCCGTGCCAAGTCCCATAATGCGCGCGGCCCGATCCACGCAGTAGTGTGCTTCATCGGATACCATATTGGCTAATTTTTTCATGTTCCCATTTTCCCATACGTCTACTGGTGTGGCAACGGCCCGTGCCGTTAGCAGTGCCGTAAGTGTAGCTAGTGTACCGCCCGATGTAAGCAAACCACCGGCATCAGAACCCATAGCAAGCCGACCTGCCAGCCACTGCACCACAATCCGTTCCAGCACGTTGGCGGTCATCCCCATCTCATATACGGCCATGCCCTGATTTAACAACCCCGTCAAGAGGCCAGTCAGAGCCGCCAGGGGCAGCGGCACCGCCACCTGATGACCCATACAGTGCGGATGGTGGAGGTGGATAGACCGCTTGACAATGTCGGCCAGTAGTGGTAGTGGGTCGGCAGTAGTGGGTTGCCCAGAATCGGCCTGCCAGTAGGCCAGTTGCTCATCGGGTTCCATATAGGGCAATACCGGGTTTAGGCCCGCTTCGGCGCGGCTGAGGTGATCGGCCAGCAGATCGATCAGGGCATGGCCCTGCTGACGGAACGTTTCCGGAGAGTAGGCATCGGTGAGGTGGGGACTCATGGTGTCAGGCATTGTATAAAAAAACGGGCTAAATTTGGCCAGCAGCAACACATACCGGTACTGGTTCAGCAACAAGCCGGCTTCGACCACGTAGTGTTGGCAGTACCTTTGCCAAACCAGGAAGCCGCCGAACTGCAAAAGTAGCGCAATTATGAATTTTGGTCCCCTTTGTCTCCGCCATGCGCCAGCGCTTCCCCCCTGACTACTACACCAGCGGTATCCTGGCCGGCGACCGGTTGCGGCTGAGCCGGGCCATTACGCTCGTTGAAAGCCGCCTGCCCAACGATCAGATGCTGTCGCAACAGGTGCTGAACAGCGTATTGACCAAAACGGGCCAATCTGTTCGGGTAGGCATTACGGGCGTGCCGGGCGTGGGCAAAAGCCAATTTATCGAAGCCTTTGGCCAGTATCTAACCAGCCTGGGCCATCGCGTAGCGGTGCTGGCCGTCGACCCCACCAGCCAACGGTCGGGGGGTAGTTTGCTGGGCGACAAGACCCGGATGGAAACACTCTCCATGAACCCCAATGCCTACATTCGCCCCTCTCCGGCGGGCGACGCCCTGGGTGGGGTTGGCCACCACACCCGCGAAACGATGCTTCTCTGCGAAGCCGCCGGTTACGACGTGGTGCTGGTCGAGACGGTGGGTGTAGGTCAGTCTGAAACGGTCGTACATGGCATGGTAGACTTTTTTCTGCTGCTGTTGCTGGCCGGAGCCGGCGACGAATTACAGGGAATGAAACGAGGGATTATGGAATTGGCCGATGCGCTGGCCATCACCAAAGCCGATGGCGACAATGTAGTGCCCGCCAACCGCGCCCGTGCCGAATACCAGAATGCCCTGCACCTCTATGCGCCCACGGGCACGGGCTGGTTTCCCCCCGTGCTAACCAGCTCAGCCCTGACGGGCGAAGGCATAGCTGAAATCTGGCAAACGATTCAGACCCATCAGGAACTCATGGCCAACAAGGGCCACCGCCTTCAACGGCGGCAGGAGCAGCAGCTAACCTGGTTTCGGTCGTTGCTCCGGCACCAGTTGGAGGGCCGTTTTTACGATCAGCCGGGAATAAGTGACCGGCTCATAGCTGTGGAAGCGCAGATACGGGCTGGAGCCCTGTTGCCGGGAGCAGCTGTTCTAACCTTATTTGAAACGTAAAAGAGGAGTCGACGTTTTTGCGCTTATCATTGAGGAAAGGGCATTGTGGCTCTACTGGTATTATTTCTTTCCCTGTTGTTTGCCTGCGTTCAAAGCATACACCTTAACTGCGCCTTCCCGTCGGGTAGTTTTTTATGATGAGAAATTAAAAATCCTGCGGGGCTGGGCAGGCATATGATGGATCATATGCCTGCCCAGCCCCGCAGGATTTTTTACGATGCCGCGCAGTCTATGAATTACCCAGCGTACCATCTGCTTCGTTTACACGGGTAGCAGGAATGGCTCCTTCATGGGTGCTGCGATTCCAGTCAGCATCGGCTATTTGCCCACCATTGTCTAACGAATCATTCGACTGATGATACGCCCTTATTGGGTCATCCTCATCCGTTGATGCATCCTCAGCGTTGATGGGCAAGCCAGAATTTCCTCCCGAATTCCGGTTCGTTGTTTCATCGGTGGTCTCGGCTACTAATCTCTCTGCGTCGGCCAGGTTGCCTGGCACATCAACCTCACTACTATCAGCTACGCGCGACGGCAGGTCGTTGTCCAGGCTTCTATCATTCAACTGCGCGAGGTCGGGATGATTGCCCATCGTATTGTGCATTTGCTGAGCCGCATTAGACTCTGTGCTTTCTTTACGGGAATTGCTGCTTGTGCTCATAACGTTCGTTGTTAGGTAAATCGCAGATGATTTAGGTTATTAGTAAGTAGGCTGGTTGTTCAAGTCAGTACCGGTTTCGGCTACGTCTTCTTCCCGCGCCGTCTGATCATCGTCGGTGCTGGTTTCCTCTTCGTCGGCATTATCTTCTTCGTTTGCCTCCTGCTGTGCGTTAGGCACACGTTTGTTTAAAGTAGACCAATCGTTGATCGAACTGCTACGGACCGCCTTTTCTGAAGAGATGTCTACCACAGATGTTTTTGTCAGTGTCTTATCGCCGGCTGCGTTATTGGCCCCTTCCTCTGTCACCTGCATGGTGCTTTCATCCATATCGCCCATGCGCAGGACACCATTTCTGCTGTCCATGTCAATCCCACCAAAGCCCCGGTTATTACGACCATCCTGACCACCACGTTCCTGCACGCTGTCTAATCCATTGGCCGAGTCCTCTACCTCAGGTCGGTTTTTATTGTCTCGAACAACCTGGTCGGCGTCAGTATCGTCGGAACCAAATGGGCCTTCTGTGCGGCCGTTTATCTGCGCATCGTCGCGCTCTACGTCTTCCTCGTCTTTCATCGTATTGAGTTGGTTTATTGCCTTGAATAACCTGACGGAAACTAAAAAGTTTCTGTGCCCCTCCTGCATTCTCTGCTTCAGACTGAGGGTTAATGCAAAGCTACCTGACGCACGTGAGGCCGTTTGCGCTACGGTATACCTACCGAAAAATTAATTTACCTACCGAATAATATACTTATCGCTAATGTACGCACCAAATGACACCGAATTGATGGTAATTTGTCACTCACTCTTCGGAAGCAAGCGGTTTGCCGGATCCTAGTTTAGGCATCACCAGTGAACGGATAATAACTAGGGCCGTAACCACGCAATTGATTAGCTACCTATCCCCAGTTTGGGTGGCTATGGAATACAGCATTATAATAGTTGGATAAAGCGTAATGCAGAAAGCGGGCTGAC
>DATHAW010000538.1:0-2635 GCA_035296465.1 Spirosoma sp. | reverse complement strand
GGATCGGAGTGGCTATGGCTCGGCATTTTCTACCTTGCTGCCCTGCCCTCGACGGTTTCTTCGGCGGTCGTGATGGTCTCCATTGCGGGGGGCAACATCCCGGCAGCTATTTTCAACGCCAGCATTTCCAGCCTGATTGGCGTGTTCATTACGCCTGTTTGGATGAGTTTTTTGCTGGCCAGCACCAATGGCCAGTATGACCTGGGTGGAGTGATCGGCAAACTGACCATCCAGGTCCTTATACCGGTGGTGTTAGGGCTACTGCTCAATCGGCAATGGGGTTGGTTAGCCCAACGCTACAAAGCCTATTTGCGTTATTTCGACCAGCTTACTATTCTGCTCATTGTTTACACGGCCTTTTGTTCCTCTTTCTCGCTGAACCTGTACGCTGCCTATTCGATGGGAGATTTGCTATGGCTGACGGCTGGGTTGTTATGCCTGTTTTTTCTTGTTTTCGGCTTTATCCAGCTTGTTTGCCGGCTGCTCAGTTTTAGTCGGGAAGATAGCATCACTGCGTTATTCTGCGGCTCTAAAAAATCACTGGTCCAGGGCAGCGTAATGGCCAGTGTGTTGTTTCCAGTCACGGTTGCGGGTGTGGCTCTACTGCCGATCATACTCTATCATACGCTGCAACTCATTGCGGCCAGTGTTATCGCGCAGGCCATGGCCCACCGGCAGCAGAAAGTCATTGACATTGGTGGCTGATTCGGCTAGCACAAACGGGCCGTCATTCCTAATCCGGAACCGTAGCCAACAGGTCTCTGGTCAGACTTTACGCCCATACAGGGTGGTAATGCTCTGCCTCATAAAGATGGGGAAGTTGTCAAGCTCGCGGTCTACCAGTTTATAATCATGAGCACGGGGATACTGATGTAGTGGGGATTGATAAAGAGGATGCCAAAGCCGCTGATGGATCTGCCCCTTTTCTCATGCCAACCATGAGTTTAATTCGATGGAAAGGGAAGATAGTGACCGCCGACGATGCACCTTTCGCTTTACAGATAAGGACCACTGACGCTTTGTGAAGGGATGGAATTAAAAGAGGCCGTTTTGCTTTGGGTTACCTAATTGGTTCGGATACTCCGCTTGCTTTATAGCTCTTACGCACACTATGTGGTTAGCACGGATAAAGCACTCGTTAGCGTAATACATAGCAGCAAATTCCTTATTTAGGGGCCAATGGTTAAAAACCAATGACTTCAGATGTTTTTAAGATTCCTGGCATTGACACACTACTTTCTTCCCCTTTCAAAAGGGCAATGGAGCAATATTTTATTCAATGATCCAGGTCAAGCGTAGCCAATAAAATATACCGATAAAACTATTGCCTTGAACAGTGCATCCGTACCGCTGGACGTCGCTTTTAAAAATGCTGTTTACTGTACGCAGAATTAAGAAAGCTCAGACTTTTAAGTTGCTGATACCGGATCTGGCTGGCCAGTCGATGGGAGGGAGCATCAATGAGCCAATAGAAGATAGAGGCTTGCCTATGGCCAGTAGTACCGCTATAGGAATTGCTACTAATTGGAGCATACCATAGTGGGTGGTCCCGCTCCGCAGCGGCCGGTACGCCGAGGCGGGACCGTCGGCGTACCGGCCGCTGCGGTCAAATAGTTCAACGATGCATCAGGTTGAACCGTTTTATAGGCATTGATCCCGTTGGCTACCGCTTCTGTTGCGGATGAAAAAAAGTGATCCATATAGCTAACTATTTAACAGGTCTTAGTTTCGCTCAAATCGGTTTATATTGCCATGCTGTGATGAATTACAAGCGTATCCGCCCTTTTTTATTAATTGCCCTGAAGTTGATTAGCGGGCAGGGGCTTATCGGTTGTCGCACCGCACCCGAGGTGGCGCCGGTGATCAACACCAAAACGGCCGTGCCGGTGCAGGCTGCCTTAGTATCGGTGCAGCCTACCCGATCAGATGCGGCGGAGGTGGTGGTGAAGCTGACGGCAGCCATCAAGCCCGGCACCTGGCGACTGACCGTGCAGCCCGCTACGAGTTCGGTAGCGCCCGGCGTGGTGGCGCCCGTGCTGACCCCGGCCCAAACCCAACTCCTCGATCCGTTCAGCCTGGCAACCTTCCGGCTGATGAATCTCACGGCCGGTCAGGCCTACCGGCTGCGGCTGGGCTTTCGCTATAACCAGCGCGATTCACTCACCCTCGAACGGACGTATACCCACCCCATCTACAACCCCTGGAAGCGGCTGGCGCACCTGCCCTTTGACGACGGCCTGTTCACCGGCTCGATCATCGAGCGAAGCGCCGAACAAACCGGTGACGTTGTTCGGCTAACCCGGTACGTCAACGATACGCAGTGGCAAACCAATGTCTATAGCTTCCGCACCAGTAAGTGGTTTCCGGATACCCCGCCCCCCATACCCCCCGGCGGGGCCTGATCGAATACAACGTGTATTTCCAAGGCACCGACCGGCATTACTTTTACGGCTTAGGCTACCAGACCGACGACCTGTTTCCTGGCCGCTACGTCTATATGCGGGACATGTACGCCGTGCTGGTGGACACCCCCAGTCTGGTTCTCCCATTTTACCAGGACTGCACTTTAAGGCGGCACAGATGGTCAATTACAGTTAACTGACGCTCGGTCATTGATGCCTTCTTCTTTTTTAGT
>DATHAW010000537.1:0-2602 GCA_035296465.1 Spirosoma sp. | reverse complement strand
TATCAGTCTGGAATATGCCCGTGAGAAGTTCGGCAAAACGGCCACCTATGAGTTACGATCGGCTGCCTGAGCTGTTTCTTCACCTAAGGATTTGTACGCAAAATCCCGTTCCGCCAACCTGGTCGAACGTGATTTTGTGTATAAATAGTATTTATAACCAATGGTGTTTCGCTGGTTTTTTCATTTATCTGCCAACAATCTGACAAGTGCGCTGTTGTGTGGTTGTTAACTCAATAATTCACCTCAAAAAACAATGCTTTATGATTAACACATTCACCAAACACATCTATGTTGCTCTGATGGGAGCAGCCGTTCTTTCATCCTGCAGCCGCCCGGTCGCTTATTTTCAGCGCGGACCAGTGGAGCATTATAAAACCCCAACAACGGAAAACGTAGCTGTGGCTGCGCCTGCCGAAGTTGCTCAGCCTGCCGAGGCCGTTGAGACGGCATCCGTAGCAGTTGCGACACCTGCTGTTGAGCCGGTTGTTCAGGCCAAGCAAGCAATGAATCAGATCGAAGCCTACGTCCGCAATGACAATAAACTCGCGACGGACAAAAAGCTGAACAAGCGCATGGACCGGGTGAAGGAACTGCTGGCCACGGCTACTACGAAAGCATCGATGGCACCGGTTACGTCAACCTCAACCAAGAAAGCGTCGTTGCTGGAGCGTGTGGCTACCAAGAAAATCGACAAGCAGATTAAGAACAAACTATCGCCTGAACGGACGATGGCAAAATCAATACTGACGATTGGTATAGTGATCGCCATTATTGGTCTGATACTGCTTTTACTTAACGTAGTTCCGGCGCTGGCCGGGATTGCGCTGGTTGTTGGTCTGGTGATGATTGTGCTCGACCTGTTGAACGTAGTGTAAAGGAGGACATACCAGCAGAAAGACAAAACAAAGTAGGTAGTTGGCAAAGGGGTTCAGTTGTGAGCCCCTTTGCCAACTACCTAACTTTTTTATGGCGATGGATGATAAAAATACATTGGTACTGCTCCACGGCCACGGCGTAGATGCATCCATCTGGGGTGGCATCTACGCTGGTTTGTTATCAGGTGGCCCCGTTCTCCAGCCCGATTTTTCTCGGCTTTCAACGTATTCAACCATCGACGAGTATGCCGAAGAGTTGTATAAACGGCTACGGGCGGAGAGAATCGAGAACGTTGTACTGGTAGGGCACTCAATGGGTGGCTACGTGGCGCTGGCTTTTGCCGAGCAGCACCCTACTATGATTCGTGGGCTTGGCCTGTTTCATTCAACTGCCTACGCCGACGACGAGTTGAAAAAAGAGCAACGCACGAAAGCTATTGGTGCACTAACCGACGAGGGCACGCCTAAATTTATTAAGGAGCTAATGCCGAAAGTTGTGGCACCCGACTACGCCGAAGGACAGGTACAAACGTTGATTGATCAATTTAGTAATTTGCCAACGGATGCCCTGATCGCCGGTGTTCGGGCAATTGCCGGGCGGCCTGACCGAACGCACGTACTGCGTGACGCGTCGTTTCCTGTGATCCTGATATTGGGTAAAAAGGACCAGGTTATTCCGTACGAACGAACGAGCCGCCTGGCCGATCTCAACCAACGCATCACGGTTGTCACCTTATTGAATGCCGGTCATCTCGGCATGATCGAACAGCCCGACGAAGCACTGAATGCGCTGAAATCGTTTGTTGCCTCTTGCTAATCGGCGGGTATTTTGGGTGCAGTAAAAGAGGCAAATCAGCTTTCTTTACTGCACGCAAGATACTCGTTCGTTTTCGTTCGATTGTCGTAAACTTGCACCCGTTTACGCTACGTTGGTGATTGGATGCGTTTACGTAAGGCGATAACTACATCCGAATTTTCTTCTGCAATTCAATGGCCCAACTTTTTGACGTTTATCCGCTCTACGATATCGAGCCCGTTCGGGCGCAGGGCAGCTATCTCTGGGATGCTGATGGCACCCGCTATCTTGATCTATACGGTGGTCATGCCGTAATCTCCGTAGGGCACACGCACCCTCGTTACGTGCAGGCGCTGACTAATCAGCTTCATAAAATTTCGTTTTATTCCAATTCTGTTCATATTCCGCTTCAGCAGGCGTTAGCCGACAAGTTGGGCGCTCTGTCCGGGCATCCTGACTATGCGCTGTTTCTGTGCAATTCCGGGGCCGAAGCCAACGAAAATGCCCTTAAACTGGCCTCGTTTCACAACGGCCGGACGCAGGTTGTGGCGTTCTCGAAAGCCTTCCACGGCCGTACAGCCGGAGCCGTTGCCGTTACGGATAATGCGTCTATTGTGGCCCCTAGCAACTATAGTAAGCATGTTCAGTTTCTGCCGTATAACGATGTCGAAGCAGCCCTGACGGGCATTACGACCAACACCTGCGCCGTCATTATCGAGGGCATTCAGGGGGTGGGCGGTATTCACGTCGCTACCGATGCGTTTTTGCAGGCACTTCGTCAGCGGTGCGATGAAACCGGCGCGGTGCTTATCCTGGATGGTGTTCAGTGCGGTTACGGTCGGTCGGGCCGGTTTTTCTCGCACCAGTTCAGCGGCATCGACGCCGCTATTGTTTCCATGGCAAAGGGAATGGGCAACGGCTTTCCCATTGG
>DATHAW010000536.1:0-6164 GCA_035296465.1 Spirosoma sp. | reverse complement strand
CAACCAGCAGGACCGCATTTTTGACCCTGCTTTGGTAATGGGTGTCGAGCGAAAAGGCGACAAACAGTTAGCTAAATATACATTCGTTGTAAAGGCGTAGGTCAGCTATTCAGACCAAGGTCACCTACTTTTCTGTCGACGTAAGTTTTATTAAACTCTGGCAGCGCTTAAGGTGGCGAATTCAGTTTTAGCTATTAAACCAGGACGTACGGGCTTGAGCGGACCAAGCACCAAACCCATATCAGTGTGATTTAAGCGCTAGCAGAACAACTCTGGGTGGCGATTGGGCTATTAACTGGTATGGATCATCCGGTAATCATTGGGCGATTGGCCAACCCGTTGTTTAAATAACCGGATAAAATGCTGGGGATATTTAAAGCCTAACTCATAGGCGATTTGACTGACGGATTTCCCATGATTAAATATTCGTTCCTTAGCCACATCCATCACCTTCGACTGGATGTATTCCTGCGCGGTCTTTCCTGATTCTTTTTTTACCAGATCACCAAAGTAGTTGGCCGATAAATTTAATTCACCCGCACAATAGGCTACTGAAGGCAACCCAATAGTTTGGGGTTTATCGGTCTGATAATACGCGTTCAATAAGACCTCGAATCGTTCTAAAACGCCCTGATGGATAGTATCACGGGTGATAAACTGTCGGTCGTAAAAGCGGACGCAGTAATTCAGCAAAAGTTCGATGTTGGAGACAATCAACCGCTTACTGTGCTTGTCAACGGCCTGTTCTAACTCATGGTCAATTTTTAAAAAACAATCCAATACGATTTTCCTTTCCCGTTCGGATAAGTGTAGGGCTTCATTGGATTGATAACCGAAGAAGGAGTAGTCCTGAATATGTCGTCCAAGGTCAGTACCATGGATCAGATCAGGATGAAAGACAACCGCATAACCTTTGGGCTGATACGTCTCCCCAGGATTATCAACACTGATGACCTGTCCGGGGGCAATGAATACCAAGGTTCCTTCCTGGTAGTCATAGGTATGCCGGCCATATCGCAGATCACCGCATTTTACCTCTTTTAAAAAGACGGTATATAAACCAATTTGGGACGGAGATGCAAACGAAGCTCGCAGGAATGCCTGTAAAAGGTGAAGTGTACGAGTTTGCCCCTGTCATTGATCAATTCCTGAAAGAACACCTGTTTGGTGACATTTTCGGACGTGATAACCTGGACTGGAAAACCCGGGAGCTTGCCACCATTTCTGCTTTGGCTGCTCTGGGTGGTGTTGAAGCCCAGTTGCGTAGCCACTTCGGCGTTGGTATGTATAATGGACTGACAGCGGGAGAGCTTACTCACTTGGTATCCATCATACAACCCAGCGTAGGCACCAAGGAAGGCAATGCGGCAAGCGACGTACTGCAAGTGGTTCTGAAGAAACGGCAGGAGACTAAAAAAACTGAAAAAAAGCCCTGAATAACCCGCTTTCCATAGGCAGCATCTAAATGACTAACGCATGAAACAGAGAAGCCTTTTCGCTCTTACGCATTGCCTTCTTTTGCTGATTTCCTGCCACAGTGCCAGGCGGACAGCCCCAAACAGCCAAGCCCCGGGCTTAATTTTCCCAAAGGGGCAAAAGATTACGAACGACAATTTTACCGGTACGGCCTGGCTTCAACCGCTGGTGAACAACGATAGCACATTCAATGCCTCAGTCGGTAACGTAACGTTTGAACCGGGTGCCCGAACCAAATAGCATTTTCATCCCGGCGGACAGATTCTGTTAGCCACTGATGGCGTTGGTTACTACCAGGAAAAAGGCAGCCCTAAAAGACTGCTCCGCAAAGGTGATGTGGTTAAATGTCTGCCTAATGTTGAGCACTGGCATGGGGCAAGACCGGATCAGCCGTTTATTCAGATTGCCATAACGAATCTGCAACAAGGGGCAGTAGTATGGCTAAGGCGGGTGTCGGATGACGAATACAATAAGTAACGGTGACTATTGATGATTTTGCCTTACGTACACGGAAACTGCGCTCAGATTCGACTGATAAGGCTTTTTAGGCTGCTGATTGATAGTAGTATGGTCGGTTGGTTACAGGCGGGGCTTTTCACGAATTCTATCGCTTTAACCAAAGGTAGTTTTCTAGTTAGTAGCAGACGGATCATAGCCTGCTTTCGGGATACATTTTATTATGATTTGCCGCCAGTATAGCATACTGCTGGCTTGTCAGAATGGTTTGGTACTGATGGGCTTTCTCGGTCTCTACCGCAATGGCAAGTATCCGTAGTTTTTTCTGATTCAGGCCCGTTGCTTTTAATCTCTTAACCCCCTCGTTGTACTTTACCGTTGCATCCGTAATAATCTGTTTAGCCTTTGGCAGTTGCTGGTCGGTTAGTTTAAGCCGTTGTTTATCAGCCTTCAGAACCGACTTTACAATCATGCCAACGGTTACGCCGTTGTTCAGAAAAACAAATTTTTCATCCTCCACCGATTTTGGCCCAGCTGGTTTGGTCTGTGCCAGGACCATGGATGAAAGACCCATCAGCAGAACCAGCGTTATACGAGTAATAGTCATGCTGGTCGGTTCAGAAAGTCGCTTCTTATGCATTGCAGGGCTACTATAGGGTTGTAATTCCAGAGGCACTAGTATTACGTTTGTCTGGAAATTCAGACGCGGCATACTATCCCTAAAGCGGGCGAAATGCTGGAAATACTCTTGCGGAACCTGACCGGCGTCAATGTCCTGAGGCTTCATTCGTTTGCCAAACCCGCACGAACGCCGTAATTTTGGGCTATTTATCAGCAACCTGCGAGATGACAGAAGCCCCGAACGAGTCCTCGACCGAGCGCAGCGACGCTGGCGGTCATTTAAATTTTATTGAGCAATTAGTTGAAGAAGACATAGCAGCCGGTAAAAACGGGGGCCGGGTCTTTACGCGCTTTCCGCCCGAGCCCAACGGGTATCTGCACATTGGCCATGCCAAATCCATTTGCCTTAACTTCGGGCTGGCCGATAAATACGGCGGCCAGACCAACCTGCGTTTCGACGATACCAACCCCGTTACGGAAGATACCGAATACGTCGATTCGATAAAGAACGACGTTCGCTGGCTCGGTTTCGAGTGGGATAATGAATTTTACGCGTCGGACTATTTTGAGCAGATTTATGGCTTCGCTGAAAAATTAATTCAGAAGGGCTTAGCCTACGTCGACGACTCTACGTCGGAGGAGATAGCGGCTCAGAAAGGAAACCCCGCCGAACCCGGTCAGCCCAGCCCCTACCGCAACCGGAGTGTAGATGAAAACATAGACTTGTTTCGGCGGATGCGGGCCGGCGAATATGCCGACGGGGCCAAAGTGCTGCGGGCTAAAGTGGACATGGCGTCGCCGAACATGCAACTGCGCGATCCAATCATCTACCGAATCAAGCACGCGCATCACCACCGTACGGGCAACACCTGGTGCATCTACCCAATGTATGACTTTGCTCATGGGCAGTCAGACGCTATTGAGCACATCACGCATTCGCTTTGTACGCTGGAATTTGAAGTACACCGGCCCCTCTACGAGTGGTTTATTGAGCAACTCGACATTTTTCCTTCCCGCCAGATTGAGTTTGCCCGGCTCAACCTGACCTATACGGTCATGAGCAAACGAAAGCTGAAGCAGTTGGTAGAAGAAGGCCATGTGAAAGGCTGGGACGACCCCCGCATGCCGACCATTGCGGGTATCCGTCGGCGCGGCTATACGCCCGCCAGTCTCCGCGAGTTTGCTGACCGCATTGGCATTGCCCGGCGCGAAAACCTCATCGACCTGGGTCTGCTGGAGTTCTGCATTCGCGAAGAATTAAACAAAACAACGCCCCGTGTAATGGCCGTACTGGACGAGCAGCCCATTAAACTCGTCATTACAAATTATGAGGAAGGACGCGAGGAACTGTTAAACGTTGAAAACAACCCGGAAGAAGAACCAATAACCTACCGGCGGGTGCCGTTCAGCCGTGAGGTTTACATCGAGCGCGACGACTTCATGGAAAACCCACCCAAAAAGTTCTTTCGGCTTTTTCCGGGTGGCATGGTTCGGCTAAAGGGGGCGTATATCATTAAATGCGACGACGTAGTACGTAACGGCTCGGGTGAAATTACCGAATTGCGCTGTACGTATATTCCCGAAAGCCGTTCGGGTTCCGATACGTCGGGCATCAATGTAAAAGGGACCATTCACTGGGTTTCGGTACCCCACGCGGTCGAAGCCGAAGTCAGGCTTTATGACCGACTCTTCTCGGTCGAGAACCCCGCTGCCGACGACCCGGATGGCCAGCCCCGCAGTTTCAACGAGTTACTGAATCCAAACTCGCTCGAAATTGTGCGGGCTTATGTAGAACCGGCTTTGGTAGAAGCCGCCCGCCGTGGGGAGCAGACCAATTTCCAGTTTATGCGAAAAGGCTACTTCGTTCTCGACCCCGACTCTACCGCCGATCGGCCTGTTTTTAACCGGACGGTGACCTTGAAAGACGGCTGGGCGAAAGAGCAGAACCGACCCGACAACCGCAAGAACTAATTGGGAATGCGGGAGACAGTTTGACAATTTCCTTGCCTGCCATTTTCGATTGATTATCACCCCAGCTTATCAGTCGAATATGGCAGGCAAGGTTAAGCACTGAGCCGTGCTACGTTCCTTTGTCTGATTGTTGCAAGGGGTGGGCTAAAGCTGAACTGATACGGACCTTATCAAATAGATCCGTATCCTCATTTACTCACCGGCTTCCCACAATCCTTTCCATCATCGCTTAGTTAAAGCTTATAACTACACATCGGGTATGGCCGGTGCTCACTATCATGAAAATAGGGGAACGACTGCTTAAGCAGCTAACCAAGAAATACGAACCATCAAAACTGGTATCCTTTCGATTTGGTCGCTACGATGTGGCCACGAAGACCGATGAGGAAGGAAATCCAATACTTTTGTTCATTGGGCAGGCTAATGAACAGGGTATCATAAAGGGCGACCAGTTTACCCGCAAATTGCTGAAAGACGCCAATGGAGTTGTCTTAAAAGATCACTGGGATTATAAAGGAAAAGTTTAACAGCGCCGGGCAAACAACTCCATTTCAGGTTAAAAGTCTATTAGCTGTGTCACAAACTGAACAGGGCGCAGAATCAATGTCTTCTTAGCATTGATTTCTGCGCCCTGTTCAGTTTGTGTTAAACTCACTTAAGTCATCCATCTCTGGCAAAACTGATTCCCCCTAATACTCTGCAAGCAGTCAAAGATGTTCATATCTACTAACGAATACTACTGGCTCCGCTTTTAGGCATTAGCACCGAATCAATACCATGAACAATCCCATTGGACTGAACTTTCTGGGTTGATTCGACAGCAACGGATTTACCCTGTTCATCCGTAATGGTGATGCGCCCATTGGCACCCATCTGGGCCGTTAACATACCACCAGCCAGCGTTTGAAGCTGAACTTTACCACTGCCCGCTTTGATGCGTCCGCTCAGTTCGTTTGCGTCCAGCGTGCCTCGAACAAGATGATACGATAACAGCTGTTTCAGGGCCTCCCGATTGCGACCTTCAAGCAATCCGGCCTGCATGCTAGCAGGCAGTTTCTTAAAGGCAGTGTTTAACGGAGCAAATAGCGTATAAGCTTCATTCTCTTTGAGTAAGTCATCTAAGTCGGCCGACTGTAGCGCATTCTGGAGGGTAATGTAATTGGGCGACGAGGCAATAAAGTCATGAATGTTTGTGTTCCGCTCTGTGCTGCCTGCCACGTTAGCCGGGGTTGCTGTAGTCGGGGCACCCGTAACAGCTCGCGATGTGCCGGTTTTAGGTTCGCTGGTCGTTGACGACGTAGTGCCCGAACCACTGTTGCCTGACGATGCGGCTGAACTGCCCGACGTAGCAGTACCGCTTAGGGTAGTAGGGTTGGTCGTTACCGATGGGTTGCTACCGACACCCGTAGGTGCGTTCGTTACGTTATTACTGTTATAGTTGTCCGAATTGCTGTTGTTGACAGCAGTACCATTGGCGGCTGAACTTTGCCGATACTGACCTTCCTGTTGACTAGTTGCTGTGCCAGAGGTTCCACGTTTTGCATTCTGCCGCATGGCTTTCCGATCTGCCCGGGTCATCTTTGCCGATCGGCGCTGATTGCCGGATGGTTTCACTGAATCCGGGGCAACAGCACCAGTTG
>DATHAW010000535.1:0-3074 GCA_035296465.1 Spirosoma sp. | reverse complement strand
CTAATTGAATCCAGGTAAGTAGCATAGATGGAATTTTCCGGCGAAAAAACAAATTGCAAGCCTGAGCCCTGCGTCGTATCAGCCAGAATACTGAATTGCTGATTCGTATTGATCAGAAAAAAGGAAACCTTGTTTTTGCGTGAATTACTGATGAAATAAAGTCCCTCGCCCAGTTTTTTAGGTCCCGAAAAAACCCCCTCGCTTTTGTCATTTAAAAGCGCGGAATCAATGATAGGCAACTTTTTGCCATAATAATGACCTAAATATACGTATTCGTTCCTGACTGGTTTTTGCGTGACTTTTAGTTTATACCCAGATTGCGCAAACACCGAAAGCTGGCAAAAAATCAGCACTATCATTACATAAAATTTCATACTTGAATTGAAGAATTATTGGGGTAATGGTTTAATTGCGATTCTTGTCAAAGAAAAACTGGTTAATGAACCGGCCGATTATGGCATCATGCACAACCACTGACCTGGAAAAGCAAATCGTCCGCCGGGCCAGTCTCGTGAGCCGTGTTCGGAGTGTGAGATGCTCTCATTCCAGGCTTTGCAGTAAGGGGTTGCTTTCCATACGCCAGGCCTGACCCAGACAGTTGTAGTAGGCCCGCAGCGGTGGCCCGGCACATCTCGTCAACTTTAAGACTTAAGACTGACTTTCAGGACTTTGTTAGCGTAAACCTGATTAACATAAACCAATTTAAGGCTTTTTCTAACTGACTGCTCACCGTATTTCGGTTTACCTCTAAAACACGGGCGGTGTCACGCATCTCCGATCTCCATTGAGTACCATTTATTTGGGATATCTGTTCTTTAATCAATGGATCACGCGCCTTGTGGGTATAGATTTAAACAAACCCGGGCCGCTGGTAAGGTTTGACTTGTTGAATTTGACCATAATGCCTGCAAACAATCGCTTCTAAGACCATTCATACTAATAGCTATTTCAACGCAATTCGGTCACGACCGAATTATCTATAACAAGGAAAAAGGCTTTGCTGTACGTTTTCAGGTAAAAGTGGACAGATGAGGCCATCGTTACGGTAAAGCGAGGCAGGCAAAGCAGGGCTGTCGACTTACCGAAAAGCAACTATGCACTTGGCCATAAACTGGTCGTGTTAATTATAAGTAGCAACCAGCTGCCAGAACGCACCTTTAGGGCTGAAAAAAGGAAGCAGGTTCAGCTTTTCTAATCACTGGTTTGATATTCGTGGGGCGAATGGTGAAGTTTGCAGAAACGTTAACCTGAAATACTATCCTCTGTATGGCTGCCCAATCGCTTGTTTCTCTTTTTCCGGCCGACGAATCACAAATCCCGGTCCAGCACCGCATCGAACCCATCCACCAGCGCGAGTACCTGCTCAACGGCGAGATGCGCCAATGGAGCGGAAAGGTTTCTGAGGTGTATTCGCCCGTTTGTTTGCCGGATCACCAAAGTGCCGGGGGAAATGGTCTGTTGCAGCGTCAACTGGTAGGAAGTTTTCCCGTAACGGGTCCGAAGGAAGCGCTTGAAGCCCTGGATGCGGCCGTGGCAGCCTACGACAATGGCCGGGGCGAATGGCCGCAGATGTCGGTGGCCGGCCGGATTGCGTGCATGGAGACGTTTGTGGGCAAGATGCTGGAGCAGCGAAGCTTAACCATTAACCTGATTATGTGGGAGATCGGCAAAAACCTCGCCGACGCCACCAAAGAGTTCGACCGCACCGTAAAGTACATTTACGACACCATCGACACGCTGAAAAACCTGGACCGCACCTCATCGCGGTTCCGAATGGAGGAAGGCATCATCGGTCAGATTCGCCGGTCGCCCCTGGGGGTCGTGCTGGCGATGGGACCGTTTAACTACCCCCTCAACGAAACCTATACGACGCTCATACCGGCTATTTTGATGGGTAACACCATCCTGTTCAAGACGCCCAAACACGGTTCGCTGCTTCACTACCCCATGCTGGAAGCGTTCCGTACGAGCTTCCCGGAAGGCGTAGTAAACTCGCTCTACGGGCGCGGGGCCGACGTAGTGCCGCCCGTTATGCAGTCAGGTAAGGTAAATGTACTGACGCTGATTGGTTCCAGCCGCGTAGCCGACGAGTTGCAGCGTCAGCACCCCAAGCTGAACCGGCTGCGGTCGATTATGAGTCTCGATGCCAAAAATGCGGCTATCATCCTGCCCGACGCCGATCTCGACGTGGCCGTGAAAGAGTGCCTGCTGGGTTCGCTGTCGTTTAATGGGCAGCGTTGCACAGCCATAAAAATCATCTGGGCTCACCGCTCGGTCGTCGACGAGTTCCTCGAGCGTTTTAGCCCCGAGGTGAGCAAACTCCAGCTTGGTATGCCCTGGGATGCCGGTGCGCAGATAACACCCCTGCCTGAACCCACTAAAACGCAGTATCTGGCCGACATCATTGCCGATCCCGTAGAGGGAGGTGCTTCGGTTATGAATGAGGGTGGGGCCGAAACCGTGGCATCGCTATTCAAACCGGCGGTTGTCTATCCCGTCTGGGAGGGGATGCGGCTCTACCGCGAAGAGCAGTTTGGGCCCATTGTGCCGGTAGTGGCTTATGACGACGTAGAAGAGTTCATTGAGTACCTCATTACCGACGATCATGGCATGCAGGCCAGCATTTTCGGGACCGACCCCGACGCCATTGCCCGGCTCATCGACCCCCTGGTGAACCTGGTTAGCCGCGTCAATATCAATGCCCAGTGTCAGCGTGGGCCGGATACGTTTCCGTTCACGGGGCGTAAAGATTCAGCCGAAGGAACGCTATCGGTTGAGGATGCGCTACGCTCATTCTCAATCCGGTCGGCGGTAGCTACTAAAGATACGGGCGAGAACAAGCACATCCTGAACGAGATTGTGAGTGGGCACAAGTCAGAGTTCTTAAGTACAAATTTTATTTTCTAAGTGCTTACTGCCACTCATCTCTATAAATCATTCGACGACGTAACGGCGGTCCGCAACGTGTCGTTCACGCTCCTGCCCGGCCAGCTTATGGGTCTTGTGGGAGCCAGTGGTTCGGGAAAAAGTACCTTGCTGAATTTGCTGGCGGGCCTGGCCGATGTCGACACGGG
>DATHAW010000534.1:0-9347 GCA_035296465.1 Spirosoma sp. | reverse complement strand
TACTGTAAAAGGTTTTTGAGGGCGTTGGTCAGGTCGCCATACTGATACTGAAAATCCGTTTCTTCCGAAATTCGCTTGTTTAGAACGTAGTTGCCGCCCGTAACGGTGATGGCCAGTTCGCCGAACATCAGCCTGATCGCAAAATTGGGAATATTGGGCAAAAGCAGGGGTCGGCCGAGTGCATCCGCGATGGCCCGTGTGAGGCCCTCATTGGTGGCGGGACTGGGTGCAACGGCGTTATAAACACCCTGCCACGACTCGTCTGCAATGGCCCGGATGAATAGCCGGCAGAGGTCGTCGAGGTGAATCCAGGAAATATATTGCTGGCCTGAACCGATGGGTGCCCCAGCCCCCAGCCGAATTGGCTGGGCAAGTTTGGGAAGCGCCCCTCCCGCCATGGTCAACACGACGCCGATTCGGAACTTGACCGTGCGAATACCCACTGCCGCTACCTGATCTTCCGACCGTTCCCACGCCCGCACCACCTGCGCCAAAAAATCGGAACCACCCGAACTGGTTTCCGTCAGGGGCCGGTCGCCCGTGTCGCCCCCGTAGTAGCCAATGGCGGACGACGCCACGAATGACTTTACGTTATGCGGGTTCCCAGCTAAGGCCCGCGCCAGTAATTCGGTCGAGGCAGTCCGCGAGGTTAAGATTTCATTTTTTCGGGCGTCAGTCCAGCGTTCGTCGGCAATGCCTGCCCCGGCCAGGTGAACAATGTGATCAGCCGTTTGAATGGCCTGCGGATCGAGATGTCCGCGTTTGACATCCCATTGGTATGTTTTTACGCCTGGAGTTGCCATCTCAGACGATCCGGTGCGGCTTTCGGCCGGGTTGCTATGGCGGCTCAACAATGAAACCTGATACCCTTGTTGCTGAAGAAGTTCTGTCAACCGGCGGCCAATGGTGCCCGTACCACCGGTGATTAACACGGTTTGGTTCATGCGTGAGATGAATACGTTTGTAAATGACTAACCCCATAATGAGACCCGTAGTTTGCCCGACGCGCTAAACCCTCCCCTGCGATTTGGACAAACCTGCCTGGGTCAGCATTACGTACTCGGCTACCAGCGCCCAGCAATGCGCTTCACACTGCCAGCGCATTTGCGTAAGGGGCCTGTTAGCAAATCGGCGCAGCCACGGCTGTTCGTAGGCGGTTAGCAGACCCGCAATAAAAAAATGAAATCCACCAAAATCCTGCTCAATACCCGTGGGGTCGATGCGTATTGGCCGTTCGCCTAACCGTAGCAGCGACGTACTTAAGATAATTTGCTCCATCCTGTTTGTATTATGCGTCAGCAGATGGCGGGCGTCGGCAATCAGGCGGGCGCGGATGGAAGCTAGTTCTGGTGGGTCAAAAGCAGCTATCAACCGCGCCAGGTGATAAATAATCAGTGAAGTTCGGGCGTAATGGGGCGCACATTGAAACGACTCTGATACGTACTGACCGGACGCCACCACCGCCCTTAGATACGTCAGCGAGTCGACACTGTGCACGTCGGGCGATAAACCGTACTGGTATAAGCAATACAGCATATTGCTGATAGCGCAGGCGTCGAAGTCGATGCCCATGTTCTTGCCGAACCAGGTTGAAAAGGCCCGCAGGTCGCGGTAATCGGCGAATGTAGTCTGAATTTGCCGGGTAGTCAGGTTGGCGTGTTGAGCCAGTTTGGCCTTCAGCCAGTGCAGGTCGTGGGGTGTGGGCTGGGTGGTCAGATACACCATAGCGGTGTCATCAATATCGTCGGGGATGCGGAAATGGTCGAAGTGCCGGAAAAAGCGACCATTCGGGAAATGTTGGGAAGGGCGGGTGGGCCAGAAATTGTAGGTGTTCAGCCCATCTTTGTTCCGAAATCGTGGGTAAGCTGTCCCGGCGCGTTCGCCAATCCGGTCGATTAGCCGCTGCGATTCAGGAGAAACCACTGGGCGTAGTTGCCGAAGCGTAAACACCGTAATGGCCGTGAAAAATACGTTCGTGTCGGGGCGCCGGTAGCCAATGGCCGGGTTACTGCGTACCGATGGAAACAGTCCCGTGTCGGTTTGCAGGTCGGCAATGCGCTGAATAATGGCTTCGGGCACCGGTAGTTGTCAGATTTACTGTTACTGTTACCAAAGGTAAACCAGGCTGCCTGTGTTTTGGCGAAGTTTATCGCAAACCGTCGGCCAGGCTTCGGAAACGGATAATCAATTCCCGATTTTAAAATTAAGGATGGATATTTGCCGGCTGAATTTCTTTATGAAATGTCTACCATAGTTTTATTTGATGACCCGACGATTCGTCTGGCTCTGCTGCCCTTTACGTTTACGCGGCCTGTAGCGGGTATTCGCGTTGGAATGCTAACCATCACCGAGAAGTGGACGATGCGGCTCGGAACAACTCCTTCGTTTCTAACGGAGCCGTATCTGCGCCCTAAATATCCGTTGCAAACAAGCGGGGATACCATGTACATAAATGGCGCAGCCTGCCCAACCCACGAACTGGTTGAGCGGCTGAAAACGCTGCGGCTGGGCGAAAGCCTGATTTCGCCGAGTGGTCTGCTGCTAGCCCTGCGCACCGACCGGGCCGAGGTGAAAGCCAGCCAGTTGATGGATCTGCCCCAGCACACGACTACGTTCGACGCGCCTGTCCCGACGATGCGTCACCTCTGGAGCCTGATTGCGGCCAATGGCAATCAGATGCGGGCTGACTATGCGCTGCTCACGGCCGGTCGCCAGTCGCAGCCCATCACCGACCCATTCACCCACTGTTATGCGTCCGAAAATGTGTTTATTGAAGAAGGGGCCCGAATTCGGGCTTCCATCCTGAATGCCGAAGACGGACCAATTTACATTGGCCGGAATGCCATCGTAAGTGAGGGCAGCGTTTTGGTTGGTCCGTTTGCGCTAGGCGAAGGAGCCATGGTGCATTATAACGCCAAGATGCGTAGCAACACGAGCATTGGACCTTATTGCAAAGCCGGTGGCGAAATTGCCAACTCAATTATGTTTGCCAACAGTGCCAAGGGACACGAGGGTTACTTGGGTGATTCGGTCGTTGGGGAATGGTGCAATCTGGGAGCCGCCACCAACACCTCGAACCTCAAAAACGACTATTCAACCGTGAAACTGCATAGCTACGTAACGGATGCCCTGGAAGATACCGGTCGTCAATTCTGCGGGTTAATGATGGGGGACTTTAGCAAAGCGGGCATTGGTACCCTGTTCAATACGGGTACAGTCGTGGGCGTTAATGTCAATGTGTATGGTGGTGGACTGCCGCCTAAACACATCCCCTCGTTCTCGTGGGGCGGGGCTGTCGATGGCTTCACCACATACCGAATTGAAAAGGCCCTTCAAGTGGCCCGTGTAGCCTTCAGCCGCCGGAATAAAGTATTCGACGCGTTGGAAGAGGAGATGTTGAGAGCAGTGTACCAACTTACTCATACGTTGTAAGTGCCTGCATTGGTAATGCTTACGCAACTCTCGCCGTGCTGTTAGCTGCTTACGACCCATCACTCCCGAGACACTCATGCAATTCTCCGAAATAATCGGCCACGACGATACCAAGCAGATGCTGCTGCGGGCCGTACGGACCAATCACCTGGCCCATGCCCTGCTGTTCGACGGGCAGCAGGGCAGCGCGAATCTGGCGCTCGCCTTAGCCCTGGCGCAATACGTTAACTGCGAAGACCGGCAGCACTCCGGCGATCCATGGTCTGGCGATCCGCGGTCCGGCGATCCGCGGTCCGGCGACCCGGCAACCGATTCGTGTGGGCGGTGTGCATCCTGCGTGAAAATTCAGAAATTTGTCCACCCCGACCTGCACATGGTATTCCCGGTTGCCAACCTGGCGAAGGGCAAAACTTCGGAAGCCTACCTTGCCGACTGGCGTAAATTTCTGATTGAGCAGCCCTACCGCACTCTGCCCGACTGGCTCGAACAGGTTGGTGGCGACAACAAGCAGGGGAATATATCGGCCGAAGAAGCCCGGAATATTCTGCAAAAGCTGTCGCTGAAGGCCTACGAAGGGGCGTATAAGATTATGCTGATTTGGCTACCCGAGTTGATGAACGCAGCCTCGGCCAATGCCTTGCTGAAAGTGCTGGAGGAGCCACCTGCCCAAACGCTGTTTCTTTTGGTGACGAACCAGCCCGATAAATTACTAATCACTATTTTATCTCGGACACAGCGGGTGGCGGTGCGGGCATTTACCGATGAGGAAATTGCTACGTACCTTCGGCAGCACCTGAATCTCGACGAAACCACCGCCCGGCGCATTGCCTACCTCTCCGACGGTGACCTGTCGACCGCGCTGAAACTCGGCCGGCAGGAAGATGGTGGTGCGTCGGCATCGGATCAGCATACCTGGTTTGCCGAGTGGATGCGGAGTTGCTACCGGCAGGATTTGCTCGGGCTTGTCAAACAGGCCGACCAGTTCGATGGTTTCAGTAAAGAAAAACAGAAAGGGTTGCTCGACTACAGCATCCGGCTCTACCGCGACCTATTCCTGTGGCAGCAGGGAGCGGGTGCGCTGCTGCGCCTGCCCGACGATGAACTAGCGTTTGTGAAGAATTTCTCTAAAGTCTTAACCATCAACCACATCGAGCACATTGTTGCCGACCTCAACGAATCGGCCTACCACCTGGAACGTAACGCCCGCGCCAAAATGATTATGCTAGATATGTCACTTACGTTTAGTCGGCTTATAAAAACAAAGCTATAGCGTTGACAATTCCCCGATAACACTACGGCTAAACGTTATGACGCCCCGTTCGCCTAAATCCAAGCAGCTTATTGGTATGACCGACATTGTCGACTTCCCTGATCTGGAGCTGTTCGACCTACGGGCGAAGGTCGATACGGGGGCCTTTACGTCGGCGTTACACTGCAAAAAAGTCAGGCTGGTGCGCGTAGGCCTGCAGACTAAATTGAGTTTTTGGGTGATTGACAAAACGGGTCAGCCAGCCCGGAAGTTCTACAGTGACGAGTTCAGTGAGCGCATGATTCGAAACTCGTTTGGCGTATCGGAAAAACGTTACGTTATTAATACCCGTATCATTCTGTTCGGTCGTACTATCAAGGCTGAATTCACCCTGGCCGACAGGGGACGGCTCAAAAATCCGGTGCTCTTGGGCCGAAAACTGCTCCGCAACCGCTTCATCGTCGACGTATCGCAAACGAATTTGTCTTACCAACTGAAAACAGGACAGGTAGCCGATAGCCAGTAGACTGGCACGTTTCGGGAAACCGCCTTACTAACTGCTAACCACCGGTTGAAAACTCGGGGAACTGCCCGACTTATACGACTTATTGACCAATGCGTATTGCCATCTTATCGGCCAATTCGGCTTTATATTCCACCAAACGTTTACTCGAAGCCGCCCGCCATCGCGGCCACGAGGGCTTGCTGGTGAACCACCTCAATTGTCAGGTCATGATCGAGGGTGGTAATCCTTCGGTGCGTTACGATGGTATCCCGCTGAATGCCGTCGACGCTATCGTACCCCGGATTGGGGCGTCTGTCACAGATTATGGCTGCGCCATTGTCCGCCAGTTTGAGATGATGCGGGTCTTCACAACGGCGAAATCGCAGGCTATCATGCGTTCGCGTAACAAACTACGGAGCCTGCAGGTGCTGTCAAAGGCAGGCGTGGGACTTCCGAAAACGGCGTTTGCCAATCACCCTAAAAACGGCAGTGTAACGCAGCTGATCGAGTTGGTGGGCGGCCCGCCCGTCGTAATCAAGCTGCTGGAGGGTACGCAGGGTATTGGCGTGGTGCTTGCCGAGACGACCAAGGCCGCCAAATCGACCATCGAAGCTTTTTATGGACTGAAAAAGCACGTATTGGTGCAGGAATTCGTGGCCGAAGCCAAAGGAGCCGACATCCGCGCGTTCGTTATTGGCGGACGCGTAGTGGGGGCCATCCGGCGGCAGGGTCTGGAGGGTGAATTTCGCTCGAACCTGCACCGGGGGGGCAATGCCGTTGCCATAACGCTTACGTCCGAAGAGGAGCAGGCAGCTATTGAAGCGGCCCGCGCGCTGGGCCTGAAAGTAGCCGGAGTAGATATGCTGCCCTCCGACCGGGGGCCGCTGGTGCTGGAAGTTAACTCCTCGCCGGGGCTGGAGGGGATTGAAACGGCCACAGGCATCGACGTAGCGGGCGAAATTATCGCCTATATTGAAGATAAAATTCGGGCCGATGAAGGAGACATCGTTGGCGTATAAGGGTTGAGTGATTGCCGTCAAGCCATTAACTTAGCGCATCACTGGTTAATCTGTCTATGCCTGCTCTCGATTCTGATCTCAAAAAAGCCATAGTCCACCTGCCTGGCGTGGAAAAGGATAAATTGTTGCTTCGGCTGATTGCCAAAGACGCTACGTTGTCCGAAAAACTCTACTTTGAGCTTGTTGAACGGGGGCAGACCATCGACGAACGGCGCGAGTTGATCCGGGATTTCATTCGCCGGACGGCTACCCTCAACGCCGATACGGCCGGCTGGCTGATGATGGACATGCGAACGGTCAGCGGCTACATCAGCCGCCACCTGAAGGTGACGAAAGACAAATATGGCGAGGTCGAACTGATGCTTTTTATGCTCAACACGTTCTATGACCACAACGCTCACCTGCTGCATAAATACAATTCGCGCACCGATAAGGCCGCTGGATACATTGCCAAACGAGCCGATCAGGTCTTAAAAAAAGCCCTTAAACTTGACCCGGATTATCACATCGAGTTCGCCGACGAAATTAACAAACTACTTCAGTGGGTTTATAGTAACGCCCCGGCTCACTACGCCCGGCAGATGGGCCTGCCAACCGAATGGAGCGTATGAAATTTATCTATATTTGCTGAAAGGCAAGTAGTTAGGTTTACATTAAACACCATCTGTTATGTCATTTTTTGAGTTTGTCCGCCAGCCCTGGCCCTGGTACGTGGCTGGGCCCCTTATTGGTCTTACGGTGCCAACGTTGCTGCTGATCGGCAATAAATCGTTTGGTATTTCATCGTCATTGCGGCATATCTGCGCGGCCTGTTTTCCCGCTAACATTTCGTTTTTTAAGTATGACTGGAAGAAAGAAGCCTGGAATCTGTTTTTCGTAGCCGGGGTGCTCATCGGCGGCTTTCTGGCATCCCAATTTCTGGCAAATCCCAGTCCGTTTACTGTTGCCCCCGATACCGTAGCCTCCTTGCGGGCCTTCGGCATTCAGGATTTTTCGGGTCTGATGCCCGGCGATCTGTTCGCGACGGCTAACCTGTTTACGCTGAAGGGCCTGTTCTTCTTTGTCATTGGTGGTCTTTTGGTTGGTTTTGGCACACGCTGGGCCGGAGGCTGTACGTCGGGGCACGCAATCATGGGGCTTTCCAACCTACAATGGCCTTCCCTGGTGGCTACTATCAGCTTCATGATCGGTGGATTTGCCATGACGCACCTGTTCCTGCCACTTATTTTCAAGTTGGTTAACTAACCTACCGAACATTGTTATAACAGGATTCTCAGGTTGAACATGAATCTTTCATTCGGCGAACTATGCCCGAAACTATATTCCCGCTATGCAACAGTCTCCTTCGATAAAATCCGTGTCGCCCAAGGGCCTGGCAGCCAGCACTCAAACTGTCTCTGTTGAGAAGTCTGAACGTGGACCAGCGAATCTAAAATACCTGGTCGTGGGCGTCATCTTTGGCGTAGTGTTTGTAAAAGCAGAAATCATTTCCTGGTTCAGGATTCAGGAAATGTTTCGGCTCGATTCGTTTCACATGTACGGTGTCATCGGGAGCGCAATCCTGACGGGTATGCTGTCAATATTGATTATTAAACGCTTTAACCTCAAGACAATGCAGGGCGAATCTGTTCGCATTACGCCCAAGACATTTCACAAAGGTCAGATTTATGGTGGTCTGCTCTTTGGTTTAGGCTGGGCCATTACGGGGGCGTGTCCGGGTCCATTATTTGCCCAGATCGGCAGCGGCTTTCCCGTTGTAGTTGTTACCCTGCTGAGTGCCATTGCCGGTACGTGGCTGTATGGCTACTTCGAGAAGCAGTTACCGCACTGAGTCAATACGTTTTGGTCATATCAGCCGGAATTGCCAGTACGAAATCGGCCAGGTTGCGCTTTTCTGCTTCCGGCCTGTCGGGGTTTGCCAGTTCAACCGACGAGAGTGTCATGATTTTCAGACCGGGCCGCTCTTTTCTGAGATACCACACGATACCCTCGAAGTTTTTGGAGTGATAGTCACCGTTGATATGCAGCACTGTTTGCCCTGGCTTAAGGTTTTGTAGAATAAAATAGGCCATTGTCGCGTCTTTGCTCGCCTGAGCACGGGCAAAGTTGGCGGATGCTTCGGCATTGCCCGCGTGCGGATTGGCTTTACTATCCGCCCCCTGTGCCGACGACTTTATGGCGCTACCACCGTGCGCTGGCCCGGCCATCATCTCCTGCATGGCCTGGTAACCCGGCAGAGTCAGGTCGACCACAAAGGGCAACGGAGCAATCTGACGTTTTGCGTCTGCCGGTAGGGCATCCAGTGCAGCCAGGCCCTGGCGCGATACCAGACTGGCATACCGGCGGGGTACGTTGGTGGCAATAAACGGAATCTTCTGTTCACGGGCCAGATCGACGAGGGGTTTATAGTCGGTGTCGAAGTTGGGCCACAACCGAGCCGCTTTCGCAAATTCAGCTCCGGTGGTACGTCCCTGCACGTAGTCAGTGAGTGCCGTTTGATTATCGGTTTCAAACATTTCGGCTCCCAGCACAAGGTTTCCTTTTTTCTGTACGGCCAAATCCTTTGTCAGTTGTAGTTCGAGCCAGTGGCAGATGGGGTTGTTATGCAACTCGCCAAACAGCACCACATCTGCTTCGGCAGCCTGCCGGAGCAGTTTGGCATAGGTAGTCGATTTTAAGGTACTGGTATAAAGACGGTAGGCAGGCCTGTCGGGACCGTCCGGTCGGGGACTATCCAGTCCGGGACCATCCAGTCCGGAGCGAAACGAGAAAGCCAGCAGGCAGATCAGTAGAAGTAGAAGGCGCATAAAATCAAGACGTCGGGTACTCTCGTAACTAATCCAATCCTCAATTAGTTACCTGTCTGTAATTGACTGACCTTCCTGCCGCATGACTCTCCTCGAATCGCTTCGCCAGTTTCCAGCCTTTGAAAACGTGCCCGATGCGCAACTCCAGTGGCTAATCGACCACTCGGAGGAGGAATCGTTCCCACCTCATCATGTTATTTACCATCCCGGCGATGTGATCGATCACCTGTTGCTGGTGATCGAAGGTCAGATTGTAATCGACAATGGCCAGGATGGTGCGGGAGATGACCTCGCCACGTATGGGCCAAACTCTTTTCTGGGTCTTTTGCCATTCT
>DATHAW010000533.1:0-3355 GCA_035296465.1 Spirosoma sp. | reverse complement strand
AAACTGTCATTATCAAATACAATGCGGGTAACGTACAGTCTGTGATGTACGCGCTGGACCGGTTGGGGGCTAGTTACTTGCTTACCGACGACGAAAGAGAAATCCGCTCAGCAGACAAGGTAATTTTTCCCGGTGTGGGCGAAGCCAGTACCGCTATGGCTTATTTGCGACAGCGTGGTCTGGATAGACTCATTCCGTCGCTGAAACAGCCGGTACTGGGTACGTGCGTAGGAATGCAGCTCATGTGCCGCTATTCCGAAGAAAATGATACCACTTGCTTGGGCATATTCGATATTGATGTCCGGCGGTTTCCGGCCAATGCTACGCAAGGAACAACCCGGTTGAAGGTGCCGCATACAGGCTGGAACAGCATCCATGATTTGCGCGGCCCACTCACGACGGGTCTGCCCGAAAACGCTTACGTATACTTTGTGCATAGCTACGCAGCCGATGTGTGTGAGCATACCACCGCTACCTGCAACTACGTCCGGCCATTCAGCGCCATGCTGCACCGGGACAATTTCTACGCGGCTCAGTTTCATGCCGAAATCAGCGGTGATGCAGGACAGCGTATTTTGGAGAATTTCTTGACATTATAATGCCAGATCATCTGGCTACCACATATGCATATTATTCCCGCCATTGACCTCATCGACGGTAAGGCTGTCCGGCTTACGCAGGGCGATTACCGCCAGAAGACCGAATATAACGCCCGCCCACTGGAAGTGGCTCAGCAGTTTGAAGATGCGGGCCTCACGCGCCTGCATCTTGTCGACCTCGATGGTGCCCGCGAAAAGCGGGTTATCAACTGGAAAGTACTCGAGTTGATTGCATCCAAAACCCGGCTGGACGTTGACTTTGGTGGGGGCGTGCAGTCCGACGACGATCTGCGAATGGTCTTTGAGTGCGGGGCCAAACAGGTTACCGGCGGCAGCATTGCCGTGAAGCAGCCCGATGTACTCGAACGGTGGCTTTCGCAGTATGGGTCTGATAAAATTATACTAGGAGCCGACGCCAAAAACGAGAAAATTGCTGTCAGTGGCTGGGAAGAGGGCACTGATGTATGGATCTACGATTTTCTGGAAAAATGGGTTGACACCGGTATTCAGTACGTTATCAGCACCGACGTAGCAAAGGATGGTCTGTTACAAGGGCCGTCGTTCGATCTGTACCGTAATTTGCAGGATCGTTTCCCGGACCTGAATATTATTGCCAGTGGGGGGGTCAGCAACATGAGCGATATCGAAATGCTGGCCGATATGGATGTGTACGCTGTTATTATTGGCAAGGCGATTTATGAGGGCCACGTAACGTTGAAGGAGTTAATGAAATTTAGTGGGCAATGAAAGCGAGTTATGATTGCAAAACGTACATCATTTTGCTGTGTTTTTCGCTAATGCTGACAACGGGGGCATTGGCCCGCGTTCTGTTTGATTCGACGGCGACAAGGATGTTTCCGAAACTGACCGAACAGATAGGCCTGAAAACACCGAAACTGAAGGCAAATGAGTACGAGATCCGCATCTGGAACCGTCAGGGACTTAGGTACGGTGAGGCACAGATGGCCTATGTGCTGCGCAGAACAACGAGAAAATTTACGATCATAAAATACATCATCAATTCAGATCAGTACGGCTTTCAGTTTGCGACGAGCTTAAAACCAAACGTTACTATCAAATCCCTTTTGTGGGAACGGCTTTTAGAGCGGGGCATCCTCACCCTGCCAGATCAGTCTGTAGTATTTGAGCGACTATATCCAAAGGTTAAACCACGTACGGATACCACCCAGGTTAAACTGGAAGCAGATGGAAGCTTTACTATTAAAGGATATAAATCGCAAAGGAGAAGAACTCTTGTCTCAGATGGAGAAGGGTTCTCATTTGAAGTATTTAGCGCAGATGGCTACCGGGTCTACAGTTATGGCAATCCAGACGTATATTTTAGAGATAACCCTCAAAATGAGGAATTAAAGAACATTGTCGGTATTCTGAATGATTTGAGCGTAGTATTTCGGGCTGACAAACTGGGGCGAGAACAGGCTAAGGCGATCAATAAAGATTAAAGATTGAGATGAACAGCGAATACACCATTAGCTCGGATAAGAGCCGCTTGGATATTCCACTAATCCACCGATACTTAAGTCAGGAATCATACTGGGCGCAGAACATTCCACTGGATGTTGTTCAGCGTTCAATTGATAACTCGCTTGGTTTTGGCCTATATCAGGACGGCCAACAGGTGGGTTTTGCGCGGGTAATCACTGACCAGGCTACGTTTGCTTATTTAGCCGATGTTTTTGTTCTGCCCGAACACCGGGGGCGGGGTCTGGCAAAACAGTTAATGAACGTGATCTCAAATTGGCCAACCTTGCAAGGGCTGCGCCGATGGATGCTGGCTACCAACGACGCCCATGCTCTATACCGCCAATTCGGCTTTGCTGCCCTCGATCAACCTGACTTAATTATGCATCGTAAGCGGGGTCAACCATATTAACTATGCTCACCAAGCGCATCATCCCCTGCCTGGATATCAAAGACGGCCGTACGGTCAAAGGTACCAACTTTGTCAATCTGCGCGATGCGGGTGATCCTGTTTCCCTGGCAGCTATCTACGCCGAACAGGGGGCCGATGAACTAGTGTTCCTCGACATAACGGCCACTATTGATGAGCGAAAGACGTTAATAGAACTGGTCAGGAACGTAGCGCACACGATCAATATTCCCTTCACCGTAGGTGGCGGCATCTCGTCCGTTGCCGACGTATCGGCGCTGCTCAATGCCGGAGCGGACAAAATTTCGATCAACTCCTCAGCGGTTCGGAATCCTGATCTGATCAACCAACTAGCGCTGGAGTTTGGTAGTCAGTGCATCGTAGTGGCCATTGACACCCGCAGCATCAAGGGAGAGCACATCGTTCATACACATGGCGGGCGCCAGCCAACCGAGTCGCGTACAATTGCCTGGGCAAAAGAGATAGAGAGCCGGGGAGCAGGGGAGATTCTGCTGACATCCATGGATACCGACGGTACTAAAGCCGGTTTTGCCCTCGAGCTAACAGCGCAAATCTCCGGGGCAGCCAACATCCCGGTTATTGCATCGGGCGGGGCCGGAACAATGGACCATTTCGTGGATGTATTTACTACCGGACAGGCCGACGCCGGACTGGCTGCCAGTATTTTTCACTTTAAGGAAATAGAAATTCCCGCGCTGAAGGGGTATCTGCGCGGGAAAGGCATTGAGATGCGAATGTGACCTTAAAACCTGAATCCTAAATCAAGGCTCACCACCCGGTTTTTAGAAATAAGTTGATTTTCTCTCGCTACGTTGATCAGGCCACGCTGGTAGCTGACGCCCAC
>DATHAW010000532.1:0-2738 GCA_035296465.1 Spirosoma sp. | reverse complement strand
ACAACTATTAGAATTAGGTAGAAGGTATTTGTGGCAGGTTTTCAAGCTACCGTTAAGTAATTATACCTTAAGATATATATGATAATTGATACATTTGTCCTGTCCAAAGCCGACTCGCCGAATGCCTCGGTATGAGATAGGCAGCAAACACCTCAACAATTTTTTTCATTTAAACTTCTACCTACAAATGAACAAATTACGTGTACTCGTCTGCTCACTAGTGCTGGGGCTCCCTCTGCTCTTCAACCAATGTCAACCTACTCAGGAGTTGCAGCCGACTTTTAAAAGAGACAATAGTTCGGCTAAGCGGATTGGGTCATCAGGCTATGATCTGTCGTACATTGGCACAACACCGAGTAACGGTGCATTCATCTGGCAGTACTCGCTGCAACGACTTATTGTTGGCAATGATAACCTCCAGGAGGTCTACATCCCGCTGAGCGAGTGTCTGGCAGGTAAGGTTGACCCGTTATCAATCAAGGTATACAGAGTCAGAAAAAACGGGTCGTTGGGTACTGAGGTTACTGGAGGTATGGAAAAAAGCATCACTGACGACAATCAGATAGCAATTACCAAAATTGCCGGTATGGGTGTGTCACTCTGGTACATCTACTTCACAACCACGGAAAATGCCGCTACGCAAAACGGCACTGTGACCGTTGTGCAGAAGGAGTCAAGCGTACCAACTCCATACACTGATGTAATTGCAACGCCGGGTGACTGCACCGATGAGCCACCAGCGGCTCCCTGTGCTTTCTCGCAGGGTTTCTGGTTCAGGAAGCCTGATGTACTATGGGGTAGCGATGTGTTGGCCGGTCGTCACAGCTATGACAAAGTCGATGGAGTGGCTATTTTCAATGCTCGTGGCTCCAAAGGCAATGCTTCGCTCTCGAACGCGTTCACACAGTTGGCTGCCATGAGACTGAACTACGGAGACGACATCCCGGCAGACATCGCTCCAGCGGTGAAAACCTTACAGGATTACTTGGCCACCTTCACAGACCGGCTCGCTACGAATGGCAGGGCCAACGCTACGTATTTCAGCAAGTCAACGGTTGTGCCAACTAGTGTAAAGACGGCGATTAAGAACGTGGGTAACTGGATTTGCACCCACCACTGTGATAACAACCTTGCCGACGATCAGCCGGCTTGTGATCCAATCCTTTTGCAGTAAGATGCAGAAAGGTGCGTAGAAGCAGGATTTAACTGTACCAATTCCATACACTTGTATCCGCCGGGCTGAGCTTTTTTAAGCTCAGCCCGGTTTTGCTTTTTAGCTGATTTATTTTTCCACGCCAATGCCTAGAATTACTATTTTTTGGCACATTAGTGCCGTTTTTTGTGTTGTATTTATAGATCAAATCCTCAAAAAATGCCCAACTGGTTCCTCGGAAAAATCCGCTATCAGCAACCCATTGACGACGCTACCGTCGGTACGCGCAACGAAGAGTTTATTAAGCAGAAAACCGTTACGGAAGCTTATCTGGTCGATGCCGTATCCTATACCGACGCCGAAGCCCGGCTGTATCAGGAAATTGCTGCCAACACTCCCGACTTCGAGATTACCGACATTTCGCGCATGAAACTCGCCGATGTGTTTTTCAGCGAAGATGGTGGGGACGTCTGGTTTAAAGTAAAGGCAATGTTCATTACCGATGACGAGAAAACCGGTAAACAGAAGAAAACGCCGAGCCTGATGCTGGTCAATGCCGAAACACCCAAACAGGCATATGAGCGAGTTGAACTCAGCCTGAAAACCGCGCTCGATCCCTTTGAGATTACGGACGTCAACACCACGAAGATTCTGGATATTTTCCCTTTCAACGCTGAGGAGCCGCGCAATCTGCGTCCTCTGAGCGAAGTTGCCGAACGCGAAGCGGGAACGGTTTAAGAACCACTCTTATCGGATGATTTCAACCGTTTACCGGTTGAAATCATCCGATTAATAAAATTGTCGGATGATTTTATATAATTAGTGGTATTTACCCATAAAATAGTTGCGTCGAATTTTCCTTTTGCAGATATTTGGCTCATCATGAAACGCCCTCTGTTCCAACTGTTCAATCTCCTAATGGCCTGCGTCGTGCTGCTGAGCAGCACCGGCTTTGGTCTGGTTGAGCATTCGTGCCAGATGCGCGGTAAGAAGAAGACAGTCGTGGTGGCGTTTAGCAACGTCAAATCGCAGAAGGGTTGCGCAATGGACGGCCAACCCATGCCATCAGGACAAACGGTGGTCAAAAAAACCGACTGTTGCCAAGACGAAGGCAGTTTTGAGAATGTAGATGCCCAATCGTCGCTGAGCCAGCTTGTTGCCAAGTTTGTCAGGACCGTTACGGAAACAGTACTGGAAAGCGTTGTCGTCTTTGCTGCTTACCTCGTCGAGTTAATTTTTGAGCAGAAATCAGCGTCCCTCTCGACGGTAGAATCACCCCCAGCGCCATCCGGGCGCGACATTCTGACTTTAGTTAGCAGCCTCCTCCTTTGATTTGTTGGTTGAATTCACCGATGCCCGTATCATCAATGACACGGGCCTGTTTGGTTATTCATCAATCAACAAAATCATGTCTTTTTTTCGTTTTCTTATTCTGGTGCTGCTATCAGCACCCTGGTTTGGTCGCCCGGCGTTGGCCCAATCCGATTCCATTCCATTTAGTAAATCACTGGCTGACTCGGCCGTTTCCTCCAGACTATCCACACAGTCTATTGACCCTACGGTATGGGGCAGCGTGGCCGAAACA
>DATHAW010000531.1:0-1622 GCA_035296465.1 Spirosoma sp. | reverse complement strand
TGTATATACCGAACGATGTTCCGGTTTTGTTGGCTAAACTTTCGGTCAGGCTGTTACGAAACGTCTGGCCATCGACGCTCACCGTTGGAGACCCATTTGCATTGGTGCCGGTGGAGACGAAATTACCGAATGAGAGTTTGGAAAGGTTTACCCCCCCTTTAACGCCGATCTGGAAGCCCTGGGCAAACGTCAGTGCCGGCATCAGGCACATCAGCGCGCATACTGTGGAGAATAGCAGGTTTTTTTTCATGGTTGTATTAGCGGTAGAATTGATTAAACGTTTGGTACTGGGTGATGGTGTCCGGGGTCAACTAATTTCGAGGAAACGGCGTTTTACCAATAATGAATGAGTAAGTCCGTAAGCCTGGGTTGGATTGGTAAACCCGCTGTGGGTTTAACGTAGCCGCTACGTGATTATTCAGTCTTTCTTAGCCACTATTCATTACTTACCGAATGGCCAAACTAAAAACTACGTATTTCTGTCAAAGCTGCGGCCAGCAAACGGCCAAATGGATGGGGCGCTGTCCTACCTGTGGCGAGTGGAACACCATCGTTGAGGAGGTTGTCCAGAAAGACGAACCGTTACCGGGTGGCTGGCGCAGCCCATCGGCCGGGCCAGGTAACGTAAAGATTGCCGCCAAGCCCAAGGCCCTTCATGCTATCAATTACGAAGAACAACCTCGAATTGCCACCACCGACGGCGAACTGAACCGGGTGCTGGGGGGCGGCATTGTGCCTGGTTCTCTGGTACTCATTGGCGGAGAGCCGGGTATTGGCAAATCCACCCTGATGCTTCAGATTGCGCTTAGCCTGGCCGGTATGCGGGTGTTGTATATTTCGGGCGAAGAAAGTGAGCAGCAGATCAAGATGCGGGCCGAACGCCTGGATGCACCAACTAGTGATTGCCACGTAATGACCGAAACCTCGACCCAGAATATTTTTCGGGTTGTGGAACATTTCGAGCCGGAGATCCTGATTATCGACTCCATCCAGACCATGCAGTCGTCGCTGGTCGATTCGGGGGCGGGAAGCGTTTCGCAGGTGCGCGAATGCACGGCCGAGTTCATGAAATACGCCAAAGAATCGGGTGTGCCGGTGTTTATGATTGGCCACATTACCAAAGAAGGAACGCTGGCCGGTCCCAAAGTACTCGAACACATGGTCGACACGGTGCTGACGTTTGAGGGCGACCGCCACACGACGTACCGGATTCTGCGAACCAACAAAAACCGCTTCGGCAGTACCGACGAACTGGGTATTTACGAAATGCTTGGTACGGGGCTTCGGCAGGTTACGAACCCGTCCGAAATCCTGATATCGCAGCGCGACGAAGCGCTGAGTGGCGTAACCATCGGGTCGATGCTGGAGGGCAACCGGCCGCTGCTGATCGAGTCGCAGGCGTTGGTAAGCGTAGCCACGTATGGCACGCCCCAGCGCAGCAGCACGGGCTTCGATGCAAAGCGGCTCAATATGCTGCTGGCCGTACTGGAAAAACGCGGAGGCTTCCGGCTCGGTCAACAGGACGTTTTCCTGAACATTGCCGGGGGACTGCGGGTAGAAGACCCCGCCATCGACTTAGCTGTGTGCGCGGCCGTCGTGTCCAGTTATGAAGACATTGCCAT
>DATHAW010000530.1:0-2517 GCA_035296465.1 Spirosoma sp. | reverse complement strand
CAAAAAGAGTTTCCGCTGGTAGGATCATTCGTCGATTTCAAGCAGTATGGCGAGTCTCGGGCGTGGGTAAGCAACCTGTTTCCATATACGGCAAAAATTGTGGACGATCTCTGCATTGTAAAGTCCATGTTTACTGAGGCCATCAACCATGATCCGGCGCTTACGTTTTTGCAGACGGGATCTCAGCAGGGCAACCGGCCAAGTATGGGTTCGTGGATGAGCTACGGGCTGGGTAACGAAAACAAAAATCTGCCCAACTTCACGGTGTTACTGTCGCGCGGGATTGGGAACGGACAGGGTGTTTATTCCAAACTGTGGTCAAATGGTTTTCTGGATTCTATTCACCAGGGCGTTCAGTTTAGTAAAGGCGAAGACCCCGTGCTGTACCTCCGCGACCCGGAAGGGATGGACCGGAAGGACCGCCGGGACATGCTCGACAATCTGGCTCAACTCAATGACCTATCGTATCAGGAGTTTGGTGATCCTGAGATAGCCGCCAAAGTGAAGCAGTACGAGATGGCCTATCGGATGCAAACGGCTGTCCCGGAAGTAATGGATCTTTCAAAAGAGTCGGACGATATTATTAAGCTCTACGGCCCTGACTGCCTGGTGCCGGGAACGTTTGCGGCTAACTGCCTGCTGGCCCGCAAATTATCGGAAAATGGTGTTCGGTTCGTCCAGTTGTACCACCAGGGCTGGGATCAGCATGGTAATCTTCCATTCGAAATAGCAAAGCAGGCCAAAGACGTCGATCAGGCGTCGGCGGCTCTGGTCACCGACCTGAAACAGCGTGGATTACTAGACGAAACGCTGGTGATCTGGGGTGGCGAGTTCGGCCGGACGAGCTATACGCAGGGCAAATTGACCAAAGATAATTACGGCCGCGACCATCACCCCCGTTGCTTCACCATCTGGATGGCGGGCGGAGGCATCAAGCCTGGAATAGTCTACGGCGAAACAGATGAGATGGGGTATAACATCGCCAGCAATCCAGTGCACGTACACGATTTTCAGGCCACTGTCCTCCATCAGTTGGGGCTGAACCACGAGAAGCTGGTTTTCAAACACCTCGGTCGCCGGTATCGGCTGACGGACGTAGCTGGAAAAGTTGTGCATGACATCATTGCCTAACGCTGGGGTTTTACCATGAACAAACGATTGATAGGCTGGGCGGAGCAGGGGCTATTTGCACTGGCTATCTTCATCCTGTTTCTCATCCTGTTTGCCGATAAGATAGTCGTTCCTGTCTGGCTGCAACCGGTTGGGCGAATGCACCCGCTTTTGCTGCACTTCCCCATTGTTATCCTCTTGCTGGCGATGATTATGGAAGCGTTTCGCTTTCGGGTGGCCAGTTCAGCAACTGAGTCCGGCAACGAAATGTCCAGCGATCCCAGTGCAGGCCCAGCCGAGGTCTATAGCCAGTTTCTTGGCAATCTGTTGCTCATTGGGACTCTGTTTGCCGGTGTTACGGTCATCATGGGCCTGTTTCTATCCAGAGAAGAGGGGTATAGTGGCGATGTGCTTCAGTGGCATAAATGGTCAGGCATCGGTATTTTTTTTGTTGCTGCGCTCGTTTACTGGGGCCGTAAAAAGGCTTGGTACAACGGCCGCATTGCACAGGTTGGGGCGTTCACAACGGTTGTCTTCCTGATTGGCGCGGGCCACAACGGCGCTACGTTGACCCATGGCGACAATTTCCTGTTTGAACCGCTGACCAGCCAGGCCAAATCGGCCCCGGTTCCGCTCGATCAGGCCGTTGTATTTACGGATGTCATTCAACCCATTTTTGAGCAGAAGTGTCTCAGTTGTCACAATCCCGAGAAGTTGAAGGGCCAACTGAGCTTAGCGAGTGTAGAGTCGATTCTGAAGGGTGGGAAATCGGGTAAATTATTCGTGTCCGGCCAACCCGACAGCAGTTTACTGTTGCAACGCATTCACCTGCCGCTGGACCAGAAAAAGCACATGCCGCCTTCGGGCAAAAATCAGCTCACGTCACAGGAGATTGCCTTGTTATCGTTGTGGGTAAAAGGCAGGGCGGAGTTCAACAAGAAAGTAATAGACCTGCCACCCAGAGACTCGTTACGGTTTATCGCATCGTCGCTGTTCAAACCTAGTGAATCGGTCGACGAGTATGATTTCGACGCAGCTGACGACGAAACGGTCAAGAAACTGAATAATGATTACCGGACCGTAGCACCCATTGCGAAAGGGTCGCCTGGGTTGGCCGTTAATCTTTACAATAAGTCGGCTTATACGCCCGAAAAATTAGCCGATCTAAGCACAATTAAGGAGCAAGTCGTTCACCTGAGTCTAAATAAGATGCCCGTGAAAGACACCCACTTAAAGCAGGTCAGCGCCTTCAAAAACCTCAAGAAATTAAACCTGAGTTTTACCGACATTACGGGTAAGGGTTTGACCGAATTGACCTCGTTGGAGAAACTGAAGACACTATCGCTTTCGGGAACAAACGTACAGTACGCAGATCTTCAAAAACTGATTGGTCAATTCAAAAGTCTA
>DATHAW010000529.1:0-6711 GCA_035296465.1 Spirosoma sp. | reverse complement strand
GAGTAAACCCGGCGTCTTCGGCGCCTTGTCTCAGCGTTTAAATCCTTTTCCTGATTATGCAATACCGTACATTCGGCCGCACTGGCTGGCAAGTTTCTGAAATTGGCTATGGCATGTGGGGCCTGGCTGGCTGGACCGGTTCCGACAAAGCAGAAGTCCTGCGGGCACTGCAACGCTCGGTTGAACTGGGCTGTAATTTTTTCGATACGGCCTGGGGCTACGCCGAAGGCGTCAGCGAACAGATTTTGGGGCAGTTACTGAAAGACAATGTCGGTAAGAAACTGTATGCGGCTACCAAAATTCCACCTAAAAACCGCAAATGGCCATCCAAGCCAGAGTTTTCACTCGACGACGTGTTTCCGACCGACTACATTGTTGAATACACCGAAAAAAGCCTGAAAAATCTCAGCGTCGATACAATCGACCTCATGCAGTTCCACGTTTGGGAAGACGGCTGGGCCGACCGCGACGACTGGAAAGAAGCCATTACTAGGCTGACCGATCAGGGCAAAGTGCGGGCCTGGGGCGTTTCGGTAAACCGCTGGGAACCGGACAACTGTCTCGATACGCTACGGACGGGCCTGATCGATGCCGTGCAGGTGATTTACAACATCTTCGACCAGAACCCCGAAGACCAGTTGTTTCCGCTTTGCCAGGAGTTGAACATCGGCGTTATTGCCCGCGTGCCATTCGACGAAGGAACCCTGACCGGTACGTTCACGAAAGACACTACGTTCCCAGCCGACGACTGGCGATCTACCTACTTCGTTCCCGAGAACCTCAACAGCAGCGTCGATCATGCCGACGCACTCAAGCCGCTGATTCCAACCGGCATGACGATGCCCGAACTGGCGCTGCGGTTTATTATGGCCAATCCCGACGTGCACACAACCATCCCGGGTATGCGTCAGATCCGCAATGTTGAAGCCAACACCGCCGTGAGTGATGGTCAACCGTTGCCTGCCAGCTTGCTGGATGAACTCAAAGCGCACCGCTGGGATCGGACACCCACAGAGTGGAGTCAGTAAAATAGGCAGCCAGAACAAGGGTTTGCCGGGGAGTTCTTTTTCCTGCTGCCTTGTCCCATCTCCTTACTCCACCATTAGCACCGAATGAATTGTCAACTGCGGCACTGTGATGGTGGCGATGCCGTTGGCGTAGCTGACGGTCAACACCTTGTTTTCGGGTTGCTGCACGATGCGCCGTGGTTTCTGAGCGGTGCGCAGCCGGACGGTCAGGTTGGTTAGGGGCGGCACTTCGTCGTAGGTGAATACCTGCGGATCGGCATGGCGGCCACCGGTGTTAATCAGGTTCACGGCCAGTCGATTGTTCAGCCGGTTTAGCACGACGTGAACCAAACGCGAACCGCCGACCTCAACCAGCGGATTGGGCAGCAGCGGCCGGGTGAGCGAGGCAATAAAATCGCGGAGCTTCGGCGACTGGTGTTTCTGGTAGTCACGGCTCAGGTCGGCATACACGGCTGTTAGCTGCCCCTGGCCGAAAGTCGTTTCGGTGGCGACCACTCCGCCTGCCGCCCCTCCAGGCTCTGACTCGTAGAACCGGCCGATGGGCCGGGCTGTGTGGCCTGTCACCCGAACCGGCAGAAACGGTCCAGCCAGCGTCATTGGTCGCCCCGTGTTGCTGATCCATCTTACGCCCTTCCGAATTGTATCGGTGGGAACAACGCCCAGTTCATCCGCAAACTGCCGGGTAGTCTCGGCACCGAACAGCAGCAGGTTGCCACCCTCCCGGGCGTAGTCGAGCAACTCGCGCCGGAAAGCCGGACCGAGCGAATCCTGCTGGGAAATCACAATAACCGGATACTGATTTAATCGCCCGCTCAGGTGGTGTTCGGAAAGCACCTCAACCGGCAACTGTGCGTCCAGCAGGGCCGTCAGCACCCCTTCAATCCGGTACGTCTGTTCGCGGCTGAACAGGGGTTTATCATATTTTTTGACCGTCGAATTACTGTACAGCATCGCTACCTGCGGCACAGGTACGCTGCCTTCGCAAAACGGCTGCCTGGCCCGCACAAATCGGCTTAGCCCGGCCATCACCGGCAGTTCATGCAGCGGAATGGACGCGTCGCGGCTCTGCTGGTAGTACGCCTGGAAACCGCCCCCCAGCGCGAGAACCTCGGCAGCTTCCTGCATCAGGTGCACGGCCGTTTTCTGATCGCCCTGCCGCGCCGGGTTGAATTCGTACCAGAAACCCCACGACATCACATCCCACGGCTTGCGGTAAAACTGCCCCTGTGCAGCCAGAATGCGTGCTTCCATGGCCCCCACGTTGACGCTGTTACCCGGCGTCAGGTCGCCCGACAGATAGTCTACGTTGGTCGTGATCGGCTCCGGCATCATCGACGAATAAGCCCAGTTCGACGCCACCCGGAACCTGGGATTGTGACGGTGTACTTCATCTACGTAATGACCCATGTACCGGGTAAACTGACGCCGGGCAAAATCCCGAAACGCAGAGTAGCCGGGGTCCTTACTGGAACGAGGCACGGTTTTAACACCCGTTTCGGCCTGAAATTTGGCCAGTGCAGCGGGTGCGTAGTCAAGTACCGTCGCCCAGCAATCGCCATCGACCCATACGCCGTCGGCTCCGTAGTCGGCCAGTTCGCGGAGTTGCGGAATCAGCAACGAGTCGGTGTAAGGCCCGTGGACCGAGATTTTGGCTTTGTCGAAAGAGCCGTCGGCCTTTTGGGCGGCCCAGTTTGGGTGCCTGGCCAAAGCGGCATCGTCCCACACGCCCGAATAGTGCAGATACAGGCCCACACCATGTTTGCGCGTCACGGCCCGGTAAAACGCCAGCGGGTCTTTTGCAAACCGAGGGGCTACTGTCGCGTTGGCCACTTTCGACGGATAACTGGAAACGCCGGGATGGCCTTTGCAGTCGACCTGAATAAAATCCGGTTTAATGGCCATCAGCAGCGAGTCCAAATGCGACTCGGTCAGGTTGCGCCCCACGAGCGAGTCGTCGGTAGTGGCGTGGAAATCGAAGTGCATCCCAAAATAACGCCGGGCTGCGTTCGGCTGGGGGTTCGTCGGTTGCGCGAGGGCCGGAATACCCGCCAGCCCAACCAGTAATACCATACCCAACCGTCGGGCGCGTTTGCCTGTCGGTTGCCGAAGCGTAGTGTTCATACGGACTAAAGTCTGTGTGCGGTTAATACTCCTGCTCCAGCGGGTGCACCATGAATTCGTCGATGACAACGTGGGCGGGGCGGCTCAGGATAAACAGCATGGACTCTGCAACGTCCTGCTCTTTCAGCCAATTCTGCGCTGTTTCGTGACCATGCCCTTTGTCGTGGAAATGCGAATCGACCAGGCCCGTATAGACGCCACTTACTTTGATACCCAGCGGTCGGACTTCTTTGCGCAGGGCTCCCATGAACGCTTCCTGGGCATATTTACTGGCCGTATAGAGTGAGCCACCGGCAAACGTCCGCTTCGCTACGTCCGATGCCACCACAACCACGTGGCCCTGCTTTTGCGCTTTTAACGTGGGCAGGGCCGCTTTGGTGAGCAGAAACGTTCCTTTCACGTTGGTCGCCATCAGGCCGTCCCACTCGTCGGCCGAAATTTCATCCACGTTTTTAAAGATGCCATAACCCGCGTTATTAATCACGACGTCGATGCGGCCGAAACGGTCCAGCGCAGTCTTCACCACAGCCGTCATATCGGCTTCGTTCGCTACGTCGCCCGGTACGCCCACGATGTTGGCGTGTTCCGCTTCGAGGGCTTCGAGGTCTTCAGCAGTGCGGGCAGTGGCAACAATGTTAGCACCATTCTGGGCCAGCAGCAGGGCCGTAGCCCGACCTATGCCGCGCGATGCGCCGGAAATGATAATGGTTTTATTGGTAAATGTCATGGGTTTTTCAAAATTTGGAAGTGCAAAGTAAACTGGATTTCGGTTCCGGCCATAAGAACCTGGGCTTCATAGACCAGGCTGCCCTAACCAGTTTGATCAGAAACCATTTTCTGTTACAGACCGTTAAAGAACCAATGCATACGATCCCAACGGTCAAGATAAAGCCGGTTCAGATTGGCAAAAAAGGAATTTATATCGGGCTGGCTATTCTTGTAAGCTGGGCCGGGATGCTGACGTTTTTGCTCAATTACACCATTCGCCCAACCGATCCGCTCGTTTACCTGTTCGTGCTGATTCAGACGCACCTGTTCACGGGGGTGTTCATTACTACCCACGATTCTATCCACGGTTTAGTGGCTCCGCAATACCCACGCGCCAATCGCTGGATCGGGCGCGTTTCGGCGTTTATTTTCGCTTACAACAATTACGATAAATTGTCTGAAAAGCATCACCTGCACCACAAGCATCCCGGATCTGAACATGATCCGGACTTCCATAATGGTAATCCGGGCCTGCTGGCATGGTGGTTTAGCTTTTTGCTCGAATACATTTCGGTTTGGCAGGTGCTGGCAATGGCAGCTACTTACACTGTGCTCGACATCTGGTACCCGATGGAAAACCTGATCGTGTTCTGGATTGTACCCGCCTGGCTCAGCACCATTCAGTTATTTATCTTCGGTACGTATCTGCCCCACCGGGGAGAACACCATACACCACCACACAACGCCCGGAGCCAGGGGCTCAACCACACGCTGGCCTTTCTGAGCTGCTACTTTTTCGGTTACCACTACGAACACCACGCTTACCCGTATCTGCCCTGGTGGAAACTGGCCGAGGCCAGGGAGAAAACTGCCGTTCAGGCCGGTTAGCGTCATTTTCAACCGCAAATACTGATTATCTTTAGGTTAAACTTATCTGTAACTCGTTGCTATTGACTATGATTTGGGTGGAAATTCTGATTGTTACGGCCACGGTCGTGCTCATGGAAGGAGCAGCCTGGTTCATTCATAAGTATATCATGCACGGAGTGATGTGGAACTGGCACGAAGACCACCATCACCACCACAAAGGTTTCTTTGAGAAGAATGATTACTTCGCGGTGGTGTTCAGTCTTGTTTCAATTGTGACGATTGCCGTTGGCCTGCGGGTCGAGAGCCTGTGGTTCCTGCTCTGGATTGGCATTGGGGTTCTTATTTACGGCGTCTTCTACTTTATTTTCCACGACATCATCGTTCATCGACGGATCAAGATCAAGTATTCGGCGAAGCACCCCTACATGCGCCGGATTATGAATGCACATTATATCCACCACCGCGTTCACACCAGAGAAGGGGCAGAAGCCTTCGGCTTTCTGTTCGCGCCGAAGAAGTTTGCGCCTAAATCGCGTGATTAAAAATGCGTTTGTGCTGTATATGAAACAGGTAAGCCCGGTTTAGATCGGGCTTACCTGTTTTAGCTTAAGTGACCTTCCATTACGCGCCGTTGAATGTTGTTAATTGACCTGGCCGGCATAAGGCCATGAACGCATTTGCCTAACGCATCTTCTTGAAATACCGTACCATTTCGCCATAGCCCAGGCCCATTGACAATCCCATTACGGCCTGCGTAATGCGTTTGGTTTTGGTCTCGACTGTTTTGGCCGCTTCAATCCAGTTGCTGAAGTACGTTTGGTGCCCTTTCGACAAGGTATTGAAAAAATCCAGCGCGGTGGCGTCGTCGGCCAGACAAGCCATCAAATCGGCGGAGAGTGGCATGGGGTCGTTATCGACGGTTAGTTCGACATGTACCGTTGCGCCTTCTTCTTTGCGGATGCCCCGGCGCATCTCGGCGTTGACGGCCATAATAAACGTTCCGTCTCCCATCGGCACGAGCGCAACCTGCCTGATCACGAACGCGTCGAGTTTCCCTTTTACCCGAAAGGAAGTTTTCTGCCCCGGTTTGAGTGTTTCCGATACATCAATGGGTATGTCGATGTATGTCCACCCGGTCTTTTCGCCTTTCTGGGCGAATCGCCGGAGCACTGCAGTGAAGCTAATCATCGTAAAGCCGCAGTGAGGTTCAATAGCGTTCCAGCGCAGCCGTCAGCGACGCTTTCATTTCGGCCACCAGACTAGCCGGTTCGAGCACTTTCAGATGGTCGCCATACGAGCGCAGGTGCATCAGCAGGTCGCGGTTAGGAGCGAGCCGAAGCCGCACAACACATTCAGTCTCCGTATCGCCGATAACCTCCTGCGTCTGGTGAATAGGCTTCGCTTTTACGTAGCGGCCAAACAAGGGAGAAAACGATAGCACGACCTCCTCAACCGGTCCGCTGCTGTCGGTGATGCCGTAGATGTGCTCGAACAACTCACTCACATTTGTTAAGACGGTGGGTGGCACGGCGCAGGTGTCTTCTGTCAGGGTTAGGTCGCTCATGCGGTCGAAGGCAAACGTACGTTCCTTGCCAGTGGCTTCGTCGTAGCCAATTACGTACCAACTGTCGGCTACTTCGCGCAGCAGGATGGGGTGCAGACTACGTAGTTTAGGAACCTCAGTTGGGGTGTTGCCTTCGGTGGTTTCGTGCTTGGTGTAGCGAAACTGAATTTGCCGATTCTGATTAATTGCCCGAATCAGCATGGGTACATAGTGCCGGTTGCCGCCCAGAACCCGCTCCTCGACATACACAATCCGACGGGTCAGGGCATCGGTTTTCACTTCCCGGATAATGTCAAGACTTTGACGCACCTTTTGCAGAGCATTAGTCAACTCGTAAGCTACCGATGCTCCCTGCGTGGCTGCCAGCACCTCACGGGCGTAGTCGAGCGCTTCCATATCGTCGGGCGAGAGCATTAGCCG
>DATHAW010000528.1:0-8362 GCA_035296465.1 Spirosoma sp. | reverse complement strand
AGTTTCGGCGGAGCGGGCCAGGTCGTTACGGACCAGATCGACAATCATCAGGTTTTCGGCCCGTTCTTTTTCAGAGGTCAGCAGTTGCGTTCGTAGCAGGGCATCTTCGGCCGGGTTCTGGCCGCGCCGGATGGTGCCTTTAATTGGCTGGGACAGGATTTTTCGGCCCTGCTTTTTGAGAAATCGCTCCGGCGAAGCGCCCATTACGTAGCGATTACCCACTTTTAAAAAACCTGAAAAAGGCATTGGCGACCGCGCGTTCAGGGATTGATACGTTGCCATCGGATTGAGCCTGGCGTTTTCCAAGAAAAACTCGATGCAGTAACTCAGTTCGTAGACGTCGCCGGTCAGAATATAGTCCTGAATACGCCGGACGTTAGCCGCGTATTCGTCGGGCGTAACGCGGCCTTGAACCAGGGGGGCAGACTCGAACGTAACCGGGTTAGCTGGAGGGACAAACGCCTGAATCAAACTAACAACTTTATCGGCATTGTCCCCCTGAATTCGGACACAATCCGGGTCGAAGTCAATCACCCAAAGCGGCTCTACGAAGCAGGCATCCGAGAAACCTGCCCGATTGGGGTGGCGACTTGTCAGGTCTTCAAGCTGGTTTTTCAGGTCATACCCAAAATACCCCACCAGATAGGACGGTTTTTGCCGATGCGCTGCATAAAGCGTCTGAAAAGAGTCCGATGATCCGGCAAGACCCGGCGCAAAAAGTGGAAACGAAATGACCCGTTTCGCACCGATAAACAGTCGGTTGGGAAACGGGTCATTGGGATAAGCAAGGGTATTGTTGTTCAGAAGCAGGACAAACCCACCCTCGTGCGCCTGCTGCGCAAGGGCCCACGCCAGAGCCTGCCACCGAAACACCGACACGTCGGCAACAGACACGCCTACCTCGTTCATACTACGAACGAACCAACTGTACGTCTATGGCGATGTCTTTTCCCTCGGCATTCTGACCAATGGTAAACTCCACCTCGTCGTCGACCTGCAACTCATTAAAGTCGGTATCGATGAGACTGGTATAATGGAAAAACAGGTTGTTGGGCGGGAAATTGATGAAACCATACCCAGTTTTTAAACTGCGAATCGTACTGATTTTTCTGCCTTCTGGATCATCATCGACGATGCCATCGCCATCGGCCACGTTGTAGTTTGGCTCGTCAATCTGGGGGTAATTACCATAGGCGTTGCCGTTGGTAAAGTTGCCGAAGCTGTTGCCGTTGACATACTCGCTACCGTTGGCAGCAGCCGTAACAGCCGTGAAGGTTGGACGTACCTGCGCCTGTTTAACAAACAGGTTCTGGACGACGATATCGTTTTTGCGGATGCGGTTATCGATGAGTTCATGCATGGCCACCGGATACGACACCTCCTCGAGCAAATCCTGCGAGGTGCGGGTTACCTGCTTTTCGCCCTGTTCGTTCTGAAACTCAAAATCCCAGCTTAAAACCATAATCCGCGACCCAATCGTGTTCAGTTTACGAATCAGGGGAACGTAGTCGCCGTCGGACGTAATTAGCACGACGACATCGAATTTCTTGTACTGCGCCAGCTCAAACGCTTCCAGCGCCAGCCATACGTCGATGCCTTTCTCCTGCCGGTAGCCCTGATATGTTTTTACGGGCAGATAGTGTGTTACTACACCTTCCGACATCAGGATATCGTCGAACAGGCGGTCATAGAAAAGTTGGTTACCCCGCTGGTTGGCTTCGTGGGCATTTATCCGCCTCCGGAAATAATGCACGTCAACAATCTGGCAAAGCCGCTCATTTACGCCTTCTTCTTCCGCCACCTGACGCCGTATAAAGGCATGAAGACCGGAAATACTGATTCGACTGCGTCGTTCGTGAGAGTAGTTGTAGTAGTTGCTTACGTGTAGGAAATAATTACCGTCATAAAAAACCCCAATTCGGGTTAGTCTGGATGATGCTGGCATGTGTTAACTATGAATTTTAAAACTGTATATTTAAACGATAAGGCGCCCTAAGAGTGTCTGTTTATGGCTATAGAACTGGTTTGGTCAGGATATGTTGTCTAAAACTAAGATTCACGGATACTCGTTTCGTATCTATGAATAAAACCATGAGGCAACTTATACGCTATAAACAACGGATAGAGGAACAATTCAGAACCGATAAGAATCTTTAACTATAAAGAACTATGGGGCAAAAGTAACACATTTTCGCTTGCAACGCACCAGGACTGTATATTTGCCGGGTTACTCTAGTCCCTGATTTATGCAAAAAATCTTGTTTATCGACCGCGACGGTACGCTCATTGCCGAACCTCAACCCGATCAGCAGGTCGATTCATTAGCTAAGCTCGATTTCATTCCAAAATCCATATCGGCCCTGCGCCGGATTGCCGAAGAAACAAGTTATAGTCTGGTCATGGTCACCAACCAGGATGGTCTGGGTACTGATTCCTTTCCGGAGGATACGTTCTGGCCCGCCCACAATAAGATGCTCAGCACGCTGGCGGGCGAAAATATTCAGTTTACAGCGGTTCATATCGACCGCCACTTCGCCCGCGACAACGCCCCCACCCGCAAACCGGGCACCGGCATGCTGACCCGCTATTTCTCCGACGAGTATGACCTCGCCAGCAGCTACGTCATTGGCGACCGCCTAACCGATGTGCAGCTGGCCATTAACCTCGGCGCCAAAGCAATTCTGTTCCTGCCCCCCAGCGGCCTGGAATCCGTTCAAACCGCCGACGTAACGGCCCTGACCGACGCCATGCGAAACGCCATTGCCTTCACAACGGATGATTGGGACAAAATTTATGCGTTTCTGCGGTTGCCCGCCCGCACGGCCACCGTGGAACGCAACACGAAAGAAACCCGGATTCGCGTCGAACTAAACCTCGATGGCACCGGCCAGTCCCAGATGCAGACGGGTCTCGGCTTTTTCGATCACATGCTCGACCAGGTGGCCAAGCACTCCGGGGCCGATCTGCATATCCGGGTGCAGGGCGATCTTCACATTGACGAGCACCACACCATCGAAGATACAGCCCTGGCACTCGGCGAAGCGTACCGGCGCGCACTCAGCGACAAGCGTGGCATTAGCCGCTATGGTTTTCTGCTGCCAATGGACGAAGCACTGGCCCAGGTAGCGATTGATTTTTCAGGAAGACCCTGGCTGGTGTGGGATGCGGAGTTCAGGCGCGAGAAAATAGGCGATATGCCCACTGAGATGTTTTTTCATTTTTTTAAATCGTTTGCCGATATGGCCCAGTGCAACCTGAACATAAAAGTAGAAGGGGATAACGAACATCATAAGATCGAAGCCATCTTCAAAGCGTTTGCCAAAGCCATCAAAATGGCCGTCCGGCGCGACATGAAGGAATTAGACAACCTTCCAAGCACAAAGGGCGTTTTATAATAGCAAAGACGAGACAGGGGCCATGATGGTCTCTCGACAAAACAAAAGTCAACCCGCATCATCTAATATCCAGCGTCCCTCGTATTTTTGCACCCGATTTCAATTGACTCGTATCATGGATTTATCAACCCCATTAACACTTCTGTTCTACGCCGTTCTGCTGGCAGCCTCGTTCATTACCGGTAAGTGGCTGGAGCGTAAAGACCGCAAGTACTAATTATTGAACAGGGACCAGGGAGCTGTTAATCGTGTTGTGCCAGATTAATAGTGTCAGAAACAGCTCGCCACCCACTGATAACTCGTTTTTCTGAAGATGCTTGGTTCCCTTGCCCGCTGGCTGTTTAAACTATGGGGCTGGCGTATCGTTGGCCCCACGCCAACCGTGCCAAAGGGTATTTGGGTAGTAGCGCCCCATTCAACCAACTGGGATTTTCCAATAGGCCTGGGCATTCGCCCCACCATCCACATCTGGATTCAGTTTCTGGCAAAAAGCTCGCTGTTTACCTGGTATGCCGGCTGGCTGTTCAGGGCACTGGGCGGCAAACCTGTCTACCGCGACAAATCGCACAACCTGGTCGATGCTACGGTCGAGGTTTTCAACCAGAGCGAAAAGCTGCACATTTGCATTGCGCCCGAAGGAACCCGTGCTAACGTCAGTAAGCTTAAAACAGGGTTTTACTTCATCGCCCTCAAATCCGGCGTTCCCCTCATCCTGACGGGCTTCGACTGGCCCCGCAAACTCGTCTTGCTCAGCGAACCGCTCTACGTTACAGGCAACTACGAGCAGGACATGCAACCGTTCTACGAGTTTTTCTCTAAGGTACAAGGCGTGAAAAAAGACTGGCTGAAGCAGTGGGAAGCAACGGGTGTGATCAGCCGGGAATGAATCAGAGAACTACCTGCCAGGTTGATATGCCAACCCCCACCCCAATCATTTATCAAGAAAGCATTTCCGATTGTTAGGGTACTATCGTTTAGCAACTATAGGGCCGCAGAGGGTGAATCTTTGTGGGTGCTAAACGTTAGGCAGTCAATACCCGGAAGGGTTCCTGATTAAGTTCCAGCCAATACTGGCAAATGGCCATCATGGAGTCTTTCAGCGAGGTCAGGTCCGTCTTTTTAAACAAAAACGAATTAACACCCGCTTCATAACAGGCCTCAATCTCCGGCAAAGAAGCATGGGCGCTCATCATCACTACCGGAATCTTCTGATAAGCCGGATTTTGTTTTAATTGAAGCAGCGTCTGGTTTCCGTCTAAATTCGGCATGTGCCGGTCCAGCAGAATCAGGCTTGGTTTTTGTTCCATTTGTGAAAGCGCTTCTAAAAGCGCATGCCCGCTCGAAAAGAAACGTACTGGGTAGGCAGACAGGAAATGACTGAATACCTTCTGAAGTATAAAGCGATAGTCGGCCTCATCATCAACAATATATAAGAGTCCATAAGAGTCCATAAGAATCCATAAGAGTCAATAAGAGTCCATAAGAGTCCATAGTAATGCTCTGCTTCGCTAACATTACTATGGTAAATCTTGTTGATATCTCTTGTATATCCGATTAGGCAACGGTTCCAGCGCTGTTGTGCAGTTCCTCTACCATTAACTTACCGGCCCGCTCCGAAGCGCCCGGTTCGCCCAGTTTATGACGCACGTCGGCATACCCCTTCAGCTGCTCATCCCGGTTGGGGCCTCCGGGCAAAATGGCCCGGAGTTCATCCGCAATGCGGTTCGGGGTGCAGTCGTGAATCAATTCGGGCACAACGGCACGACCGGCAATCAGGTTTACCAGGGACAGAAACGGCACCGTCAGGATACGTTTGCCTATTTCGTACCACCAACGCGCCGTTCTGTAGCACACTACCTGCGGTACATTGAACAAAGCGGTTTCGAGCGTAGCCGTACCCGACGTAACGAGGGCGGCCGTTGCCAGATGGAGTAGGTCATAAGCCGAGTCGCTGACGCGCCGTACGTTGGGATAGCCAGCCATCAGACTGTCGTAGAGGACATCGGGCAGATTACTTACCGTGCCCACAACGAACTGTTGCGCTGGAAACCGGCGCGTGGCGGCCAGCATGACGGGCAGCATGGACTTGATTTCCTGACGACGGCTACCCGGCAGCAAGGCGACAAGAGGCCGACCATTTAACCCAATATTTACTCCGAAAGCAGGGTCAGGACGAAAGTCGGCGAAGGCGTCTAAGAGCGGGTTGCCTACGTATTCAATCTTGTAATCGTATTTGGCAAAAAACTCGGTCTCAAACGGCAGAATCGTAAACAGTCGGTCTACGCTCGCTTTGATGTTACGTGCCCGGCCGGGATTCCAGGCCCACACTTTTGGCGAAATGTAGTAAAATACCCGGATGCTATGTTTTTTGGCAAAGCGGGCAATCCGCAGGTTGAAACCGGCGTAGTCGATTAAGATCAGAACGTCGGGACGATGGGCCAGCAAATCGGCCTGGCACTCGCGCATGATTTGGCGGATGGTTCTGAGGTTTTTGGCGACTTCCAGAAATCCCATGAAGGCCATCTGCCGATAATGGCGAACCAGTTGAGCGCCGGCTGCTTCCATCTGCTCGCCACCGTAGGCACGGCAATGTGCATCAGCGTCGTGCTGCCGGATAGCCCGGATCAGGTTAGCACCGTGCAGGTCGCCAGAGCGTTCACCGGCAATGAGGTAATAGGTCATAGTATTGGTAGCGACACACGGTTGCCGATCCGCCGATGATCAAACCCCTTTGGCTTACTGGCTGCTGGGCGGTCTCTACTCACCAAAATAATCGACGAAGTTTTTCGGGGTTTCGTAGAGCCGGAGCTGGTGTAGCCGGGCTTCGGTAACGGATTCAAGGGCGCGTTCAATGATCTTCCAGATTTCCATAATGAAAATCTCGCAGCTGGCCATTTTTCCGTGCATGAAATCGACGTCGAGGTTCAGATTTTTGTGATCGACTTTCTCAATTACTTCACGTTTGACAATATCGCCCAGCACTTTCAGATCCATCACAAAACCAGTATCTGGATCAGGTTCGCCCTTAACCGTTACAATCAGTTCAAAATTATGGCCATGCCAGTTGCTGTTGGCGCAGGGGCCAAATACCTCTTTGTTACGCTCCTCCGACCAGGCCGGGTTGTAGAGCCGGTGAGCCGCGTTGAAATGCTCAACTCTATTAATATAGACCATTTTTCTGGTTTAGATGGGCGGTTGCCAGAAACGCCGGTTTCTTACTGAAACCACAAAGGTACGAAGTGTTGGGCCGGGATGAAACGCCCGTTTCGTTTACTGAATATGGACAGGGTGCTGCCTCAGAATTGTCTAATTTAATCATTAAAAACCCCAGTCAATTTGTCCATTTAATACCTGTAACTTTACGGCCACTTTTGCCCATTACCACTTGTCTGGTAAGTGGATAATTCAGGAAACACGTTTAGGACCACCAGTTTATGATCATTGTTACGGGAGCCGCTGGTTTCATAGGGAGTTGCCTGATTGAAAAACTGAATCGGGAAAACTTCAATTTTATCATCGCTGTCGATGACTTCTCACATCCCGAAAAAGAAAAAAATTTAACCGGCAAACGCATTCAGGAGCGGGTAAATAGGGAAGGCTTTTTTGACTGGCTCGACAAGAATTATCAGGAGGTCGAATTCATTTTTCACATTGGTGCCCGTACGGACACAACCGAGTTTGACCGGCATATTTTTGAGCACCTGAACGTCGAATACTCCAAGCAGATCTGGAAGCGCTGCATCGACTACCAGATTCCCCTCGTTTATGCTTCTTCGGCGGCTACCTACGGCCTCGGTGAGTTGGGCTACGACGATAATGAGGCCCTGATTTCACAGCTAAAACCACTCAATCCCTACGGCGACTCCAAAAATGAGTTCGATATCTGGGCGCTAGAGCAGGAACGGAAACCCTTTTTCTGGGCCGGGCTAAAGTTCTTTAACGTTTACGGTCCCAACGAATACCACAAGAGCCGCATGGCATCAGTCATTTTTCACGCGCACAGGCAGATTTGCAATTCCGGTCAGATGAAACTGTTCCGGTCGCACAATTCTGATTTTGCTGACGGCGAACAGATGCGCGACTTTGTATACGTGAAAGACGTAGTGGAAGTTTGCTCATTTTTAATGCATCACCGTCGTCATTCGGGCATCTATAACCTCGGCAGCGGCAAGGCCCGCACCTTCCGCGATTTGGCCATAAATACGTTTCAGGCCCTGGGCATTGAGCCGAACATCAGTTTCATCGACACACCCGCCGACATTCGCGATAAGTATCAGTATTTTACGCAGGCTAACATGGCTAAACTTCGCTCTATTGGCTACGAGCGGCCATTCCACACTTTGGAAGAGGGCATTGCAGACTACGTCAGTAATTATTTGAAAGAAGGCAGATACCTATAGGTTAGGTGGCGATAATTCGCTTTTGCTGCTCACTATACGTGTACTGATTTCTCAAAGCAAAATCTTTCTGGAGCTTGTTTATAGTCACGAAGAACCCTTCACTGATTCGGAAAATAGGATTAGGTTGTAGGATTAGGTTGGTCGAGCGAGTCAGCAAGGTGTATGATTTTTTCTAAACAGAATTCAGCTTCCCGGACACGTCTCTCCGTCAGTAATAAGTAAATGACGGTCAGGTAATTATAAAAGGGAGAGCGGTTTCGGAATGTTTGCAGCATTCCTGAGTCAGGTAGTTGGTAAGCAAGTCACTTACCCGCGCCATAACCTGCTTAGTCAGTTTGTGGTGCTTATTGGACGCCATGCTGCTTGTTCAGTCGGCTAAATTACAAGTGCGGGTCTACTCCCAGATTACCTCAATCACTTCTCCTTTCAGGTCTACTGTTGTCTGTTTTTCGCCAGCCGCCCGTCGCAGGGTCAATTGTCCGTTGGTGACTTTAGCTGCTTCCTGCTGCAGGACGTGTGTAGCGTCTTTCTTGTGAAAGATTGAGATGACGGGTTCCGACGTAGTGA